>JBJOOT010000102.1:0-12391 GCA_046051185.1 Pseudomonadota bacterium
GGTTGCGGTTTTGCCACCGGTCACAAGACTTTCGACTGCCCCGGTAAAGAGTGCTTTCTGTTGAACATTGAAAGGGCGAATTTCTAAATCAACATTGACAGTATCACTATAAGTGACCAAGCCAATTGCATTGCCAGAGCTAATTAAATCTGAGGATTCAATCAGCGCTTTTTTTAGGTTTTTAATCCGATCACCTTCTTCCATTGAGCCAGATACATCAGCAATGAAGACCGCTGCAATTGGTTTACCGCCCGACTTTTTCTGTTTCCATAATTTTTGTGCCTGACCAATGACACTGCCATCTTTGATAGTGTAAGCATCTTTATAGTCCGCTAATTGCCCAAAACCAAAATTAGTAGCAGTGGTTTGTTGCTGCTCAATAAATTTAGCAAACTGTTGCAGCACTTCACGTTCAGCCGGATCAGCCTCACTGGTGGCATACAAGGGACTGTCATGACGCACACCGAAAGGTACAAATTGATAATCATTCATGCCCGTCACATTCACCCAAGATTGGTGCTCCATAACTAAAGCATCTAAGACACCACTGCCTACAGCTGCATCCCGCATTTGTAAGGTATTTTGTGCAACGAAGGGGACTCCGGCTTGGAAAGCTTCAAACGCACTGGCGACATCAGGAGACAGCATTTGGCTTTCATCCCCTTGAGCAAAGGCATTTAATACATTCAAGAGGAAATTTAAGCCTGTACTGGACTGATACGGATTGGTATAGCCCATCGCAAATGAACCATTACTCACATTTGTTAAGAGCTTGGCAATATCTAATTGACCATTCGTGGTGATTTGCTCAATTTTGTCTTTTTTCACCACAATACCTGCAATATTAGGAGCTGTTTTGCTGGCAATAGTTTCTACTTTGACGCCATTAGCTCCTAATAGCATGCCCCATAAATAGTTACTAGGGGTATACGCCTCTGGGATATAGCGATTGGCCATCATGTATTGCGCACCTAAGCCTGAATCCATTTTGCGGATCGAGATTTGGGCGAGTTTGCCATTACTCAGACGGCTATTTTGCTGATTAAAGGCTTTTGCGAGTTCTAAATAAAAGCCATCGCGTCCTTGACCTGCTTTTTCAGACGAAGTGAAAATTTCTACAGCTTCTACTTGAGCGCTATCTTGAACCTCTAAACTGATGGGGTATTCTTTTAAATCGGGCAGTAAAGCGAGTAAATTAGTTTGTGTCAGCTGAATATTCGCCCGTACTGTATTTTCATTATAACTGGGGTGAACTTGGTCTTTGACCAGTTTAGCAATTTCTTTACTGGCGGCCTCAGGGGTTATTTTGGCATTGCCCGTTAAGTTGGCAACTGGATTGGAATCACCACAAGCGGTTAATAAACTAGCCGCTAGGCTTAGAGCGAAAAAAGGGTATAGTATTTTCATCATTTTTTCCCTGAACCATTGGCATTGGCAATTTCAGCCAGTGCTAAGAGGCGTGCTAAAGTATCCGTCCGCTCAAATTCACTGATCGACTGCATATTGGCGACTTCAACCGCTGTGCTCGTGAGGGCATCAAATAATTGTTGATTTTCATCTAATAGCGCACGAATACGCTCAGTTTGCTCTAAATAACGATTATCTTGCTGATTGCCACCCGCTTGTCGATTAGTTTGAATACTCGATAGGCTATGTCCGAGCGTGACCATATCTGCTAGGTTTTGAATTGCTTGATTCTGTACAGTACGCGCTGCACTCAGATAAGTGAGTGGGCTGGCTTGTTTGCCAAAGAAGCGTGATTTCACCACCGCATGATAATCATCTAACATATCGGTGAGGGCTTTAGCTTGGCGTACCCCTTCTTTTAAACCAAGTTCTTCTAAGTCGTGAGTAATGGTTTGTAGGCGTTGCATTAGCTCAGTGTATTGCTGGTTTTCGCGGGCTTTCAGCCATTCATCATCATCAGCGGCTGAGTAACCGAGTAAACGATAGAGCAGAGGAACGCTTAGGGTGGCCACACAGGCAGCTGCTAGATAAGTCGCATTGAGCATTAAACCACCTTGAAACCACCAAATAAATAAGCCAAGGAGGATCAAGGAAAAGATAGCAGCGATGAGCGTATAGCGTTTAATCATAGCTTAAAGTGTCTCATGGAACGAAGCAGCTGTCATTAAAGGTAATGATAGGTCTGTGTTGCTTAAAGCGCTAACTAAGTTTTAGCTAGGCTCTAACTACTCGTTAAAGTATATGAGTTTTTTAATGTGAGGTGTTGATAGTTAAGTGTGGGTATGCAGATGTGGGTGTTTAGATCAAGTCCTGTACTGATCCAATCCAGTTAAGGCTTGATCCATATCAATGGTCGCTCCTTCGCTCAAGCTTATGATGATGATAGCTTGTTATGACTTATTTCGATTTACCATCCGTTTAGAGCCTTTAGGAGTTTCTAACATGAGCACCCATGAACCCGCTAGCCCACTTGAAAACTTCTCTGGTTGCCATGAGGGGATTCTGAAGCAAATTCAGCAATTAGCTTTATTAGCCAGCTTAGTGACAGCAACCGAGCCTACGCCACAGGTAAAAGCATTGGCTGGGCAAGTAGAAGATTTTTATCATAAAGTGATTCTTAAGCATCACCAAGAAGAAGAGCAGGAATTATTTACGGCTGTGCGCACGGCTTTGCATCCTGATCCCCTCGAATTAGCAGATGCGAAATCGCATATTGAGCGTTTAACCCAAGAGCATCGTCAGATTGAGGCTTGGTGGCGGGAAATCGAACCTGCGCTTAAGAAGTTGGCAAAAGGTAAAGTGGCAAATTTAGATAAGGCTATTGTTGAGCAACTGGTCGCTCAATATACCGCGCATGCTTTATTTGAAGAGGCTGTTTTTTTGCCCCTGAGTGCACGTTTATTGGATAAAAATGGGATGTCTGCTTTAGGCTTGTCCTTACATATTCGCCATCAAGATGGTTTTGTACCCGCCTATATTTAAGATATTTAAGACGGCTAGCCTGTTATATAACAGCTTATACTTTTGATGCTTTTTTAGAACCCATCGGTACTCATGAATAGGCGTGAATACGCGGATTGATTTGCCTGATTGAATACATAGGCAAGATCTCAAGGCTGGGAAATCCTTAAAATCAGGGCTTTTGTAAAAGCTGGATTCCCTCCATCAAATAGCATAACCTTGTGCGCCACACAAAAATAAATCACCACACCCGGTAAGCCCGATTGATTATCCGACGGAGGAAACCATGACTATCATCAAGCAAGCTGATGTGATCGCTAGTGTAGCTGATGCGCTGCAATATATTTCTTATTACCACCCGAAAGATTTTGTCGATGCCATGTATGCCGCTTGGCAGCGTGAAGAATCGCCTGCCGCGAAAGATGCAATTACCCAGATTTTGGTGAATTCGCGCATGTGTGCGGAAGGCAAGCGCCCGATTTGTCAAGATACTGGCATTGTCACGGTGTTTGTGAAAGTTGGGATGAAGGTGCAGTGGGAAGGGGAGATGAGCGTCACTGAGATGATTAATGAGGGGGTGCGTCAAGCTTATCTCTGGCCTGATAATGTGCTACGTGCCTCAATACTGGCTGATCCTGCAGGTGCTCGCAAAAATACTAAAGATAATACCCCCGCCGTGATTCATTACGAGATTGTTCCGGGGGATACCGTGTCGATTGATGTGGCAGCTAAAGGCGGTGGCTCTGAAAATAAATCGAAAATGGTGATGCTCAATCCTTCCGATAGTATTGTCGATTGGGTATTAAAAACCGTACCTACCATGGGGGCGGGCTGGTGTCCACCCGGCATGCTGGGCATTGGGATTGGTGGAACCGCAGAAAAAGCCGCTTTAATGGCAAAAGAAGTGTTGATGGAGCCGATTGATATTCAAGAGCTGATAGCGCGTGGCCCCAAAAATCGGATTGAAGAATTACGTATTGAGCTTTATCACAAAGTCAATGAATTAGGTTTAGGTGCACAAGGCTTAGGGGGCTTAACAACGGTTTTGGATGTGAAAATTATGGATTATCCAACCCATGCGGCTTCTTTACCGGTTTGCATGATTCCCAATTGTGCAGCAACTCGTCATGCGCATTTTACGTTGGATGGTTCAGGCCCTGCTTTCCAAACCCCGCCGAGTTTAGACGATTGGCCAGCCATGACTTATGTGGCGGGTGAAAGTGCACGGCGAGTGAATTTAGATACCATCACTCCTGAAGAGGTCAAAACCTGGAAGCCGGGGGAGGTGTTATTACTCTCTGGTAAAATCTTGACAGGGCGTGATGCGGCGCATAAGCGCATGGTCGATATGTTGAATCGAGGCGAACCCTTGCCGGTCGATCTTAAAGGTCGCTTTATCTATTATGTAGGGCCAGTTGATCCAGTACGGGATGAAGTTGTCGGGCCTGCAGGTCCAACGACTGCGACCCGTATGGATAAGTTCACCCATCAAATTCTTGAGCAAACAGGCCTATTGGGGATGATTGGTAAATCAGAGCGTGGCCCGATAGCGATTGAAGCGATCAGAGAATTCGGTGCGGTGTATTTAATGGCAGTCGGTGGGGCTGCTTATTTAGTGTCTAAAGCAATTATCGGCTCAAAAACCTTAGCTTTCCCTGAGTTAGGTATGGAAGCGATTTATGAGTTCGAGGTCAAAGATATGCCGGTTACTGTCGCTGTGGATAGTCAAGGCGAATCGGTACATACCACCGGCCCTGCAAAGTGGCAT
The DNA here is from genome assembly GCA_046051185.1 of Pseudomonadota bacterium. Lineage (GTDB taxonomy): Bacteria > Pseudomonadota > Gammaproteobacteria > Thiotrichales > Thiotrichaceae > Thiolinea. Next base: position 4,697 of record JBJOOT010000102.1, read on the forward strand.
AAAATCATTGAACAGAAAATCGCCGCCTCTACGTTAAAAAGCTGAACATTGCTGGAAAATTTGATAGGCTAACTTTCTAGTTCGTCTCTTGCTCCGTGGAGTTGAGCAAGAGACATTTTTTGAGGAAAAGCCTTGAGCAATTCACGTATTTACCGTATTTCTTTTGCTAACCATAATAAGATTTACGAAGTTTTCGCTAAACAAGTCTATGAATCTGATTTATATGGCTTTATTGCTATTGAGGAGCTGGTGTTTGGCACACAAAGCGAATTAGTCATTGATCCTGCTGAGGAAAAGCTGAAATCAGAGTTTGCGGCGGTGAGCCGTACTTTTATCCCTTTGCATGCCATTATTCGCATTGATGAAGTTGAAAAGCCGGGGGTGAGTAAAATCCATGCTTTAGACGGGGGTAAAACCAGTAATGTGAGTCCCTTTGCTCGCCCGCGTACTTCGGGTGATAAAAGTAGCGATTAAACGGCAAGCATAATTCCAAATTGAATGCTAATTTTTTTCTAGAACAGAGCTTTAATACTTGAGGTACTAAGGCTCTTTTCGTCTGGGCTATTGTCCGCGCAATATAATAAATATTTGCGGATGCTTTTAATTCATGAGATTTATTAAGAACCTCAAAAAGGTTTTGAGGTTCTAAGCTTTATTAACTGTCTGAGTGCAGAAATTCTTTAATTATCTATAGGGGGCAAACTGTCGATGTCGCGCTATTTAATACTGTTACTCGTGATGAGTATGGTTGCTTGCGTTAGCCCACAATACCAAACCCATTATCGTTTTACCCCACCGCCTGCAGGGGCTGGGAAGGTTTGTTTAACTCGTTGTGATGCGGCGTTGGCTCAATGTAAGCAGCAATGTGCAGCCAAAACCAGTCAATGTTTAGTGAAAGCACGCACCCAAGCACAACAAGAATTACCGATTCTACTGGCGGCTTGGGAGCGGGACATGCTGGTTTGGGAAAAAGCAATGGATCGTTATGAAACCGAATTGCGCTTTTGGGAAATGGAAAGGCGTCAGCGGCGTTTAATGTACGATTTGCAAGGTGATTTGCAGCGTTGTCGTCCGGGGGAGCGTAATTGTGTACGTTTTCCTCGCCACTATGGTAGCCGTTATCCTGATTATTGGGATCGTCCTGAGTCTCCAGGGACTGCTCCGAGGCGTCCCACTCTAGAATCAGAGACGGCACGGATTCAAGCGGAAACTTGCCCTAATGATTGTGGCTGCGATACAAATTACCGCCAATGCTATGCAAGTTGTGGCGGAAATGTGCAGCCTTATCAAGTTTGTATCAAGAATTGTAGCGGGTAGCTGGTAATCATGGGGTAAGCTTTGTATCCTTCGCGTTTTAGAATAGCTGGTTAGTCAAATTCATGAGCAGCATGCAGGAACAATATACGCCTAAAACCCTTGAGGCCGAAGTACAAGCTTTTTGGGAAACCGCCCAATCTTTTGAGGTCAAGGAGGACCCTGATAAGCCGAAATACTATTGCTTATCCATGTTCCCTTATCCTAGCGGTGTGCTGCACATGGGGCATGTGCGCAATTATACCATCGGTGATGTGATTGCGCGTTTCCAACGCATGCAGGGTAAGAATGTCTTACAACCGATGGGTTGGGATGCGTTTGGTTTACCTGCCGAAAATGCAGCGATTCAAAATAAAACAGCCCCCGCAAAATGGACTTATCGCAATATCGACTATATGCGTAGTCAGCTCAAATCAATGGGTTTGGCGATTGATTGGACGCGAGAATTAGCGACCTGTAAACCTGAATATTATCGTTGGGAACAGTGGTTTTTTACTCAGCTGTATGAAAAGGGCTTGGTCTATCGTAAAAAATCTACGGTCAACTGGGATCCTGTCGATCAAACGGTCTTGGCTAATGAGCAAGTCGTCGATGGGCGCGGCTGGCGCTCAGGGGCTTTAGTCGAGCAGCGTGAGATTGATCAATGGTTCTTAAAGATTACCGCTTATGCGGATGAGCTATTGGATGAGCTCAATCAATTGCCCGGTTGGCCAACGCAAGTGCGTACCATGCAGGAAAACTGGATTGGCCGCTCTGAAGGCGTGGAGCTGCAGTTTGGTTTGGAAAACAGTAAGGAGAGCCTAAGCGTTTTCACGACCCGCCCTGATACTTTAATGGGGGTAACTTATGTCGCAGTCGCTGCACAACATCCTTTAGCGCTGAAAGCCGCCGAAAAAAATCCTACCTTAGCGGCGTTTATTGAAGACTGTAAGCTGGCTAAAGTCGCTGAGGCGGATATGGCCACTATGGAAAAGAAAGGCATGGATACCGGCTTAACTGCGATTCATCCTTTAACAAATGAAGAAGTTCCCATTTGGGTCGCTAATTTCGTGCTGATGTCGTATGGCTCAGGTGCAGTAATGGCAGTCCCTGGGCATGATCAGCGGGATTGGGAGTTTGCGACTAAATATCAATTGCCGATTCGACAGGTGATAGCAGCAGTCGATGGGCGCGAAATCGATCTAGCGGAAGCAGCTTTCACCGATAAAGGTATCTTGGTGAATTCAGGACGCTATGATGGTCTTAGTTCAGCGGATGCTTTTAATGCGATTGCAGATGATTTAGCCGAGCGCGGTTTAGGGCGACGGCAGATCAATTATCGCTTACGCGATTGGGGCGTTTCGCGTCAGCGTTATTGGGGTTGCCCGATCCCGATGATTTATTGTGATAGCTGCGGTGTGCAACCTGTACCGGCAGCGGATTTGCCCGTGATCCTACCAGAAGATGTTGAGTTCGATGAAACAGGTGGCTCGCCGATTAAGAAGATGCCTTCTTTCTACGAGTGTACTTGCCCTCAGTGTCAGCAACCTGCTCGGCGCGAAACGGATACTTTCGATACTTTCTTTGAGTCCTCATGGTATTTCGCTCGTTATGCTTGTGTGGATAATGACCAAGCCATGTTAGACGAGCGTGCTAATTATTGGTTGCCGGTGGATCAATATATCGGTGGGATTGAGCATGCGATTTTACATTTATTGTATGCGCGGTTTTTCCACAAATTAATGCGCGATCATGGAATGCTCGAATCGGATGAGCCTTTCACTAATTTGCTCACCCAAGGCATGGTCTTAGCCGATACTTTTTATCGTGAACCCGAAACAGGGGGGCAAGACTGGATTCCTCCGACGGAGGTCGATGTTCAGCGAGATGAAAAAGGCCGTATCATCGGCGCGAGTCTTGCCAGTGATGGCCAGCCAGTGATTCATGCGGGCATGAGTAAAATGTCCAAGTCGAAGAAAAATGGCGTAGATCCGCAAATGATGATTGAGAAATACGGTGCGGATACTCTGCGCTTATTTTCGATGTTTGCCGCCCCACCGGATCAAAGCATGGAGTGGTCAGATTTTGGGGTAGAAGGGGCGCAGCGCTTTTTACGTCGCTTGTGGAAGCAGGTTTATGATCATGTCAGTGGCGGTGTCGTCGATAGCAGTACACCGTATGACAAACTCAGCGCTGAGCAGCAAGATTTGCGGCGTAAATTGCATCAAAGCTTGCAGAAAGTGACCGATGATATGGGGCGACGTTATACGTTTAATACCGCTATCGCAGCTAATATGGAGTTAATGAATGAAATCACGCGGGCGGCCGATGAATCAGAAAATGGTCGCAAGCTGCGTCAAGAGATTTTAGAAACTATTGTCTTAATGTTGGCTCCAGTGACACCGCATATCTGTCATGCCTTATGGCAAGCCTTAGGGCGTGAAGGCGCTTTGATTGATGCCGCTTGGCCTACAGTGGATGAAACAGCTTTAGTCCAACATAGTTTAGAGTTGATTGTGCAAGTGAATGGCAAAGTCCGTGGCAAGGTCAAAGTAGATGCTGCTGCCACAGAAAGCGAAATTCAAGCAGCGGCTTTGAATACTGACAATGTAAAGCGTTTCCTTGCGGCCAGTACGATTGAGAAAATCATCGTCGTGAAGGGTCGCTTAGTTAGCATCGTGGTCAAATAAGGTGCTTAAAGCCTGCATTAGACTGCTGATCATACTGCTGCTAGCGTTTAAGCTGGCAGCTTGTGGTTTTCATTTAAGAACAGCCGACTCCCCTTTAATAGCGCCTTTAAAAAACCAACGAATTTTAATAGTTGATCTGGATACTCAGCAAGGCTTTGGGCAAAAGCTGCTAACGGCTTTACGGCGAGCTGGGGCAGCGCCGATTACAGCAGCAGAAGCGGAAGCTCAGCCAGCGAGTTTAAAGCTTAAACTAACACAGATCGACGAGGGTAAAATTGCAACGGCTTTTTCGGCGACCCGAGAGGTGCGTGAATTTAATCATTTTCTTGATTTAGATTTCACGGTCGAGTCCGTGCTTCATCCTGAGCAAGCTTTAAGTTCTTCTGTGCATGTTGAACGGAATCAAATTTATGATAGTCGCTATGTCTTAGGTGTGAGCGAAGAGGAGCGTAGTATTCAAGCTGAGTTGCAAGAAGAGGCTGCGCGGTTATTAGCTTTGCGCTTGGCGGCTTTAGTGTACTAAGGCTTAGCATACTCAGCGATCCGCCAGCGTAAACAAGAGCTACTAGGCAAAGAGCGGCGGACTGCTGCTAAAATCACCGCCTCTTTACCCATTAAATCAATTTGGCGGCGGGCGCGAGTAATGCCTGTGTATAATAGCTCTCGTCCTAGGATTTTTGCAGCCTCATCTTCCGGCATGACTAATAAGACCTGTTCAAATTCAGAGCCTTGACTTTTATGGATAGTCATCGCCCATGCTGTTTCATGTGCGGGTAGGCGCACCGGAGCAAAAGCACGGAAGTCTCCATTCGGCTCTGGAAACCATACCCGTATTTGCCCGTTAGCATCTGCTAAACTTAAGCCAATATCGCCATTAAATAGCTGCTGGCGATAATCATTTTCAGTGATCATAATCGGTCGGCCGGTAAACCAAGTACCTTGAAACCGATTGGGTAAGACTCGTCGTAATAGGGTACTCAACTGTTGATTAAGTTGTTCTGTACCTAGTGGGCCTTTACGCAATGGAGTCAGTAGGCGAAATTGATTAAAGGCCGCAAACAGTGCAGGGAGTTGCTGTTTATCCTCTTGCCAAGCTTGCACCTCTGCCAAATAAGCCTGCCAAACTTGTTGAAAATAAAGACTGCTGATCTCTGCACTTTGATTCCAATGAATACCTGTAGGAGGGGAATGCAGAAGATCCAATAAAACCTGTTCTTGCTGATCACGCACTGCTTTTGCCAATTGACCAATGCCGCCACTGGCATCAAAGCGCCAACTTTTTTCGAGCATGACAATATGTTCATTTAAGGGATGCGAGCTGGTATCGACGGAACATAAATCTCTGAAGATAGAACCTGTTTCGACCGAGGCTAATTGGTCACGATCCCCCAGCAGGATTAAACGTGCATCCGGGCGCACGGCTGCAAATAGATGACTCATCAGGGAAATATCAATCATGGAAGCTTCATCGACAATCACCAGATCAGCGGGCAAAGGATGATGGGCATGATGGCGAAAGCCTATTTTATTGGGGATATAGCCTAATAAGCGATGCAAAGTGCTGCCTTGTTCGGGAATCCGTTCAGCTAGTTCGGGCGGTAGCTGCAGCGTTATTTTGGCTTGGCGAATCGCTTCTTGCATGCGCATGGCCGCTTTACCGGTGGGGGCGGCTAATTTGATGCGTTGTGGATTAATCTTGAAATGCTCAATCAGCAAGCATAACAAACGCGTCACCGTGGTAGTTTTGCCAGTACCAGGGCCGCCAGAGATGATCAGAAAGGGCAGAGTTGCGGCACGTTCTACGGCTTGCCTTTGCCGATCCTGAGCACCCGCCGGAAACCAATGATCCAAAGCCGCCTGTAAAGCAGCTCGGTCAGTAGGCAATTGTAACTGTAGGCGTTGGGCGATATTGCTCGCTAATTGCTGCTCATACTGCCAATAGCGATTGAGCCAGATGTGTCCATGCTCAACAATCAGTGGCGTATAAGCATGAGCTTGTCCAATCACCGGAGAAGCTAGCAAAGCCTCAAGCTCACTAACACTAATAGAGCTAGGTAACGGTGCTGCAATAATACCTTGGCGAGTAGCGGCACTGGTATAGCAGGCTAGCAATTTCAAGTTTTCTTGTTGACGGGTGCTGAGGGTGTAAGCACACTCAGCACATAAACGGACTAATAAAGCAGACAGTTGTTGGTCGAGGAAGGAATAGTTTTCTATTGAAGGCATGCAGTTGATTAGCTAAATAGAGAAGTGTCACTATGATAACAGATTTAGTTAATCAACTGCTGCGATAATCAAGATGCTGATTTTAGAATTAGCAGCTCGTATTGGTTCTAAAAACTGATAGTCATACTATTCCATGATAAAGACTCCTCCTCATTCTTAATAGCTGTTACTTTATACATATAAGTACTTGGAGAGCTAAAGTCAGTAGGAGCTGGTAAGCGTGTTCCAGTGACATTAGGTTTGGTCGTTTTAACAAGTTTAAAATCAGTACATGCATAATCGATATCGACTACGATTGCCTTACAACGATAAACATTGAAACCGATCTCATCTGTAGTACGGTCTTGCCACTTGAGGGTCACAGCACCTTTACTATTTAAAGCATCTACTTTTTGAAGAAGGGGGGCTTTTAATAAAGGGCTTGCGCCATAAACTTCAATGATATTCTTATCAAAAGTGCTAGTGTATATTTTTGAGTTTTTTGCATAAACAAAGTTTCTTTTAGCTTGTGGATAATTACCGATTATATCCAAATTATTGTCAGAGACAGTTAGCTTGTTTAAAGTAAAAATACCTAAATAGCCACCACCATCAGAATAGCTATTAGTATAAATGGTATTATTTTCATTTATTGTAAAATTAGCTAAAAGCTTTGCGCGTCCCCAAATAGTATCTAGAGAACCTAATATTTTTGTATTTATTAAACCGGTTTTTGAGTCGATTTTTAATAAACTTATAGAGTTCTCATAACTAGAAAAGTGTAGGGAAATATAAGTCCTTTGAGCTATGCATTTTAAAGTATAAATGTTTTCTTCAGCATTGCAGTACTGTGTATTTTATTGCTATTGGGCTAAGGCTGTTTCACTACTATTAAACAGCCTTGCCCAAAGTGTGCTAAGCAGGTAAATCACTGCACTCAGTTAGCGATACTGCCTTAAATACCACCACTCAAAGCCCCGCTTTGCCCAATGCATGGCTTTATTAGCAGGTAATACAGTGTTTTTATTTTCAGTGCGGCTAACGAATAAGCCTTTATCGCAAGAGTCAATGATGCACATTAATTCGATTTTGAAGGTAGCATCCGCCGTTTTACCATTGAGTTCAGCAATTAGGTTTTTGGCGGCACATTCGGCTTGTAAATCAGCCATATGAGCTTGTTTGGGCATCCAATCAGGGCCGGGGTAACTACCTGAATCACCTGCGACATAAACCGCGTTCATACCTTCAACTTTGCAATGCTGGTTGGCCTTGACTAAACCGCCTTCGGAGCGGGGTAATTCGCTATTATCAAACCATATATTACCCGTCATGCCGGGCATGAAGAGAATCAAATCAGCCTCAAATTCTCCACCTTCGGTTTTAACTTTATTCGCTTCGAAGCCGAGCATTTTATGACCGAGATGAGTTGTGATTTCACGTTTGGCCATTTCATTCATCAGGCCTTGTACGGCATTTTCACCTAGACGAATCCCTGGTTTAGGGGCGG
>JBJOOT010000103.1:0-12254 GCA_046051185.1 Pseudomonadota bacterium
TCGGAATCGGCGTCAACGATTGGGGTTGCGCTTTAACTTAATGGCGGGCATTTATAACTTTGAATTGGCTAGAAAATGATTTATGAAAGAGGTCTAATGAACTTACATTTGAAGGTTGTGAACGACTCTTTTCCTTATTACTAAATGAGAACTTACCAAAATTAGAAAAAATTGCAAAAGATAAGGCGATAGAAAATTCTCGAATTCTTATAAGAGAAACCTATCAAAAATTAGATAAAAGAATCGATGACATACAACTTTCAAAACTAGCTGAACCAGATGTTCAAAATATTTATAACAAAGCTGTTCAAAGTGTTGCATTAAAAGGGAATAAGATTGATATAAACCTTCTTTCAGAATTATTAGAGTATAGAATTGAAAAAGGAAATGATGATTATTTGGATAATTGTATTGATTCTGCAATAGAAAAAATACCAAAGCTTACAAATGAACTATTATCTGCTATTGCGGTTACATATACAATTGAATTATTAAAATTCAATACAAAATCAATTGATGATGATATTTTTAAATCGGTTAATAACCTTTACCTTTCTCAGTGCAAGAATATTACTGTTCATAAAATAATGACAATAGCATCATTAGGCATTGCAACAATTCAAACAACGATTGCTGGATCAAGTTCAGAACGAATAATAAAAAACCACTCTATTCTTAATGTTCCTGAAGCTGAGAAGAGCTATCCTCATGCATTTATTACTTTAAAATACTATCAATTGTTGCTACTCGACAGACTGTTGCTAAACGATTCTGGAATTGTAATTGGCAAAAAACTAATGGAAAGAGTCATGTAAATACCAGAAACAAGTGAAAAACATCTACAAAACGCTCACTCGATGAAGGACTTGGTGACAGTCCAGGATGTTAAGATTCCCCATTATTGAGCAACCTACTTTAAACATAAGATCAAGGACGCACCAAACAAAAAGCCACCCGCAATCGCAAGTAGCTTTTAGTTGGAGGAGTAATACATATTCAAAATCAACCGGCTTAAGTCCTCTTAGTTTCTCGCCGATACTCCATAGCCATCCTACTTAAATCATCCAAACTGGTATCCACCCAAAGCTTTTTTTGCCATTGTGTATAATCAAATGGCTCTCGCAAAATCAAACTAATAAAACGCTCCGCCTGCACCTCTCCCAAACTAGCAATCAAAGCAGCGATACCATTAACTCGAATCTCGGTATCAGTGAGTTGTTTCATGAGGAAGCTCCTTAATATAATCCATTGGGTTTAGAGCAGAAATGAGGTGAATAGTTTGGAGCCTTTTCAACAACTTGTCATCGGTACTAAGAAAGTAATCAGCTTGACCTTCCACAGCACAAGCGACATGCAAAGCATCTTTGGCTTTAATCCCTTGAGCCAACAAGATACGCGCCGTATCTAGCAAAACTGGGCTTTCCTCAATATCCACTACTGCCAAGACTTTCCATGTTTGGATAGCATGTTGGCGCTCATGGTAAGGATTCTGTGCATTCTCAAACTCAAGAATATATGACCAGACCAACTCCAGCTTCTGCTCACGAATTTGTTGTTGAATGTAGAGCTTAGCCTCTGCTTCTAAACGAATGCGTATATGGTTTTGATCATCAAAGGGACGATTAAACATGCAATTATCAAGATAAACCCGCATACCTAGTTCCTAAAGCTGCTTGGACTTAGCATAACGTATTATGGAGCTGCCTGCCGAACTCACCAAACAAAAAGCCACCCGCAATTGCAAGTGGCTTTCCGTTGGAGGAGAGAACTCAGTTCTTAATTAAACCGCACATATTCAAAATCAACCGGTTGGCGATTAATCCCCATCACGGGTGGTGCAATCCAATTGGCGAATTTGCCCGGATCAACGACACGCCCCATTAAGCTAGCAACAAATTGGCGATCACCGACCGATGGCAACCATTTATCCACATTCGCATCCCACTCAGCTTGGCTCAATACCTGACCTTGTGGCGACACTTTCGCACCAGACAGTGAGCCGATATTCCGATGGAAAGCTTTGTGAGGAACTGTTAAACGGAAGGGAATGCCTGCTTTTTCAATCACTTTGTTCCAGCGCTCAACACCTGCGATACTGTCTTTAATATAGTCGTCGCGCAGGACTTCGTTGAGGGCATTCAACATCGGGACTTCTTTCTCGACGAGTTGACCATTACGTACTTCCAAGACTTTATAGCTGTCGTTTTTCAATACGTGGTCATCTGTGCGCTTACCTTCTTCAAAGCGACCTTTTAAGCCTGTCGTATAGAAAGTCGCCGCATTTGAGGATTCATCCGCACCAAACAGGTCAATCGTGACGCTGAAATGGAAATTGATATAGCGCTGAATCGTAGGCAGATCAATCACGCCGGCTGCACGAATTTTAGCGGGGTCATCTGTCTTCAGGTCATTCATCACTTGGCAAGTACGCTGAATTACCCGCGATACGCCAGACTCACCGACGAACATATGATGCGCTTCTTCAGTCAGCATGAACTTCGTCGTGCGTGCTAAGGGATCAAAGCTCGATTCTGCCAAGGCGCAGAGTTGGAACTTACCATCACGGTCGGTGAAATAAGTAAACATATAGAAAGATAACCAGTCGGGAGTCGGCTCATTAAAGGCTTGCAAAATCCGTGGGTTATCTTGCTGACCACTACGCCGCTCTAATAAAGCCTCGCCTTCTTCACGACCATCGCGCCCGAAATATTTGTGGAGTAAATAGACCATCGCCCATAAATGCCGACCTTCTTCCACATTCACTTGGAACAGATTACGTAGATCATATTGACTGGGTGCGGTTAAACCTAAATGGCGTTGTTGCTCAACGGATGCTGGCTCAGTATCACCTTGAGTGACGATAATCCGGCGTAAATTAGCGCGATATTCACCGGGTACATCTTGCCAAGCGGCTTCACCTTTGTGGTCGCCGAAATGGATCTTGCGATCTTGCTCGGCTGGATTTAAGAAAATACCCCAGCGATAATCCGGCATCTTCACATGCCCAAATTGCGCCCAACCTTGCGGATCAACACTCACAGCAGTACGTAGATAAACATCAAAACCATGCGAGCCATCGGGTCCCATGTCTTGCCACCAGTTCAGGTAGTTAGGCTGCCAGTGTTCTAACGCACGCTTTAAAGTACGGTCTTCGCTAAGATTGACATTATTCGGAATCTTTTCTTGGTAATCGATAGTGGACATGCTGCTCTCCTCAGAGTTTCTAGCGAGGAGCTAATCGCTTAGCTCACTCTTTCAATGCAAAACTTAAACGCGATTCCAGTCAAACTGAGCTTTATCGCCTTTACCATAAACTTTCAGTGCACCTTTCTCGCCTACTGCATTCGGACGTTGGAAAATCCAATTTTGCCATGCGGTTAAGCGCCCGAAGATGCGAGTAAACATATTTTCTTCACCATTGAAGCGTAAGTTCGCTTCCATCCCCGTGAGTGCATCCGGTGACATCGCCACGCGCTCTTCGACTGCGATGCGCACTTCGTCATCCCAATCAATGTCATCAGGGTTGCTGGTAACTAAACCGACTGCAATTGCTGCATCGGCATCAAGTGCTTGACCCGCTTTAGCGCGGACTGCATCCAGTGCAGCTTGTTCATTATAGAAGCGACGCCCTAAGCGGCTTTCACCCGTTGCCATTGGATACAGACCAAAATTCACATCAGCGACGGTAATGGTGGGAGTATCCACATCATCTGGCAGCATTAAGTGATAACTCCGGTCACAAGCCAAGGCAAATTCCAAGAAAGAACCCGCAAAGCACGAACCCTTCTCAATCAAAGCAAACAAGCTGCGTGAAGACACATCTAAGCGGCTGAAAGTGCGACGTAATAAACCAATGGTTTCACGCACTAACCAATGGTCTTTATTAGCCAGTAGTACTTGATCCATTGCCAGCACGGCAGCAGGATCACCTGAAGTTTTGATCAACCAGATACCAATGTCTAACTCATTAGTGCGCATGGATAAAATCGCATCTTCCAATTCACGCGCTAATTCGAGTGGATACCAGTTTGCACCCGCCTCTTCGATTTCAGTGATGGTAGAAGGCTGGACAGCTTCAGGGGCTTTAACGGTGAAAGTTGCTGTACGCGCAGCACGATTAATTTCCACACTCACATGTTTGTAGTGCAGTGCATCGGCTTCAATGCTGCGACTGATGGGAGTCAAGCTCACGCCTTTAGCATCGGCAGGACGATCACTTTGCTCAGCTAATTGCAGTGCACGTTCTTTGACTTTTTGAGCGAATACCGCAGGTTTAGCAATCTCATCGACTAAACGCCAATCTTTGGCTTTTTGCCCACGCACACCTTCGGTCGTCGTGCAGAAAATGTCGGCTAGATCATGACGCACATGACGCTTATCCGTGACACGAGTCAAACCGCCCGTACCCGGCAAGACCCCTAATAAAGGTACTTCCGGCAAGCTTACTGCACTAGAGCGGTCATCCACTAAGAGAATTTCATCGCAAGCCAGAGCTAATTCATAACCACCACCGGCACAAGCCCCATTCACAGCTGCTAAGAATTTCAAACCGCTGTATTTGGAAGAGTCTTCTAAACCATTCCGGGTTTCATTGGTGAACTTACAGAAATTCACTTTCCACGCATGGCTACTGACGCCAAGCATGAAGATATTCGCACCGGAGCAAAACACCTTATCTTTCAGGCTAGTCACTACCACGGTACGAACTTCAGGGTGCTCGAAGCGAATACGATTAATCGCATCATTCAGCTCAATATCGACCCCTAGATCATAACTATTCAGTTTTAATTTATAGCCGGGGCGCAAACCTGCATTTTCGTCAAAATCAGCGCTTAAGGTGGCAATTGAACCATCAAAACTTAAACTCCAATGGCGATATTGGGACGGATTAGTTTGATAATCCACACGATCAGATGTAGCGGTTGCGTTCACAAGAGTTCTCCTCACTTGGTGCATTTATTAACAGCGCCTGCTGTAACATTTCATGCATAATATTGCATTATCAGAAACTCTGTCAAGAACAAATATGCATTAAATTGCAAAAACTTTAAATCGGCAACTGCAATGAATGGCGTACTAATTCACGCAATAATAAAAAGCTGGCCTCTAGCGATTGTGCACTGGTATCCAGCTTATATTGTGCTTTGGAGTAGAAAGCCGCACGCGCTGCTAGGATATGCTTCAAATCGTCCATCGCCTCTTTGCTCGCTGCCATTGGACGTAAATCACCTTGTTTCATCACCCGCTGCATGTGATCTTCAGGGTCAGCTTGTAGCCAAATCGTGGTGCAATGCGATAATAAAAGATTGAAGGTGGAGGTATCAGAAACTAATCCCCCCGGTGTACAGATCACCGCCTCTGGATAAATCTGAATCGCCTCTTCTAAAGCACGCCGTTCATAGCGGCGATAGGCATTCGCCCCATACAAAGCTTGGATTTCAGCAATACTACAACCTGCAAATTTCTCAATTTCACGGCTTAATTCCACGAATTGAAAATCTAAATCATCAGCAAGCATCTGCCCTAAAGTCGACTTCCCCGCCCCACGCAAACCAATTAAAGCGATGCGTGAACTTGCCAAAGCAGGCGTACCCATTGTACCAAGCGCCTCACTAATCGCTACTCGAGCGCGGCGTAAGATATTCTCGTCTTTATTCTCTAATAAAGAACGAATCATCAACCATTCCGGCGTTGAGGTCGTCACATCACCGATCAATTCTGCTAAAGAACACTCTAAGGCCGTTGCAACTTGTTGCAAAATTAAAATCGAAGCATTGCCTTCCCCATATTCGAGATTCGCTAAATGCCGCTCAGAAACCCCTGTCATCAAAGCCAAAGCTTTACGAGTAGTGCCTTGACGAGCGCGTAAAGCACGTACCCGCTCACCTAAAGCTACTAAAAAAGGGTTCTTGGTTTCAGGTACTGGCATGGTTTCCGGTGCAGCCAGTTGAGTTGGGTCTAGGGTATGCTTCTTTTCAGCCTTCGCCATGATGGCGCTCCTCTTAAAATCGAATATGCAATATATTGCTTGACACAGTAGAAAACTACCTTTATTGTTCTTACATGCACAATAATTCATATTACCTGAATTAGCAAGTTCAACCCGAGTAGGGTCAAGTAGGATCAAGGTGAGGAGAGAGTCAAAATGCCGAGTAGCCAGTTTCGTCAACAAATCGCGGCCTTAACTGCACAATTAGCAGGGCGTGAATTAAATGCTGATTTGCAAGCGTGGCTGAATCAAGCATACGGTGTTAATAGCCTAAGTTATCAACAATTAAAACAAAGCTGCGAACAAGGGGTTGCCGAAGGCTGGTTGTGTAATCGGGAAGGGGGTGGCATTCGCTATGGACGAATTTTCAAACCGGCTGATGACTTAGCAGGCTTTTCGGTCGATGTGGTCGATATGAAGGATCTGGTGGGGCCACATCACTCGCATCCAAATGGTGAAATTGACTTAATTATGCCAATTGAGGGTGATGCCTTATTTGATCAGCATCCGGCTGGCTGGTTAGTTTATCCAGCAGGCAGCGCCCATCATCCTACCGTGACTCAAGGTCGTGCTTTAGTTCTATATCTGCTACCACAAGGTAGCATTGAATTCACCCGCTAAACCACTCTGCGCCAAGGAATAGGGAAGGAACACGGATATGACTGAATTACTCGCTAATTTTTTCGCAGGGCGTTGGCAAACCGGTAGTGGTGCAGGTACTAGGCTCTATGATCCAGTATTGGGCACTGAATTAGTCCGCATCGACTCGACTGGCCTAGATTTAGCAGAGGGCTTTAAGTTTGCACGCGAACAAGGAGGAGCCGCCTTACGCGCTCTGAGTTATCGTGAGCGTGCGGCACTGCTTGGCGCAATCGTTAAATGCTTACAAGCTAATCGTGATGCTTATTATGAAATTTCTACCGCCAATAGTGGTACGGTGAAAAATGATACGGCTGTCGATGTGGATGGTGGCATTTTTACTTTAAGCAGTTATGCCAAATTGGGCGAAACTTTAGGGGATCGTCGCTATTTACTGGATGGCGAGTTAGCGCGTTTAGGCAAAGACCCCCTATTCCAATCGCAGCATATCTTAGTACCCACTCGAGGGGTCGCTTTATTCATTAATGCTTTCAATTTTCCTAGCTGGGGCTTATGGGAAAAAGCCGCCCCTGCATTGTTGTCGGGTGTGCCAGTGATTGTAAAGCCCGCCTCAGCGACTGCTTGGCTGACTCAACGTATGGTGAAAGATGTAATTGATGCGGGCATTTTACCCGTCGGTGCGCTGTCGATTATTTGCGGTAGCTCTAAAGGTTTAATGGATCAATTGCAGCCCTTTGATCTGGTTTCGTTCACTGGCTCTGCGGATACTGCGGCGGTGATTCGCTCTCATCCTGCTGTCACTCAAAATTCGGTACGGGTCAATATAGAGGCAGATAGCATTAACTCTGCTGTACTCCTCCCCGATAGTTCTGGCGAAAATGCCGCTTTAGACTTAATCGTTAAAGAAGTCAGCCGCGAAATGACAGTGAAATCAGGGCAAAAATGCACCGCTATTCGGCGGGTTTTCGTCCCTGACGCTTTATATGAGCGTGTAGCCACAGCGATTAGTGCACGCTTAGCCAAAACCACAGTAGGCAACCCGCGCAATGAAACCGTACGTATGGGGGCGGTGGTTAGCCAAGAGCAATTGCAGTCGATAACAGAAGGCTTAGCTAAGCTCAAAACCCAAGCTGAAACCCTGTTTGATGGCTCGACACAAAACCTCGTCGATGCTGATGCCAACTCCTGCTGTATCGCGCCCACTTTATTAGGTGTGCGTGATGCGGATACTGCACCGCTCATTCATGACACTGAAGTGTTTGGCCCAGTGGCAACTTTATTAGCTTATCGCGATTTAGAGCATGCCAAAGCATTAGTCCGTCGTGGCCAAGGCTCTTTAGTGGTTTCTTTGTATGGTACGGACTCTGAAGCCTTAGCCGAAATGGCCACCGAGTTAGCTGATAGCCACGGGCGGGTACATATTATTACCCCCGAGGTGGCAGCTATTCAGACCGGTCATGGCAATGTGATGCCGCAATCTTTACACGGCGGCCCCGGACGAGCAGGGGGTGGTGAAGAATTAGCGGGGATACGTGCCTTGAATTTCTATCATCGCCGTAGTGCTGTGCAAGCGAGTACGGAAATTTTAAAACAGCTGTAAATACTCACAGTTAACTACTTGAGCTAATTAATCTTGCTCTAGAGGAGGAGAGTCATGTCCATAGAGAATCTGCCAGCACTTGAAGGACGCTTTAATTTTGCCCAGTACTTGCTAGAGTGTAATCAGCAACGGGCTGGAAAAACGGCTTATATTGATGATCAAGGTTCATTGACTTATGCTGAGCTAGCTGAACGTATCCAACGCATGGCTAGTGCTTTAGTTAATGCGGGTGTCCACCGTGAAGAGCGTGTATTACTGCTAGCCCATGATTGCAATGATTGGCCTGTTGCCTTCTTAGGCGCAATGTATGCGGGGATAGTACCGGTTGCAGTTAATACTCTACTCACCGCCAATGACTATCACTATATGTTGAGCAATAGCCGCGCTACGGCGGCAATTGTGTCTGAAGCTTTGCGCCCCACCCTAGAAGCCGCTTTAGCCAAAGGCGACCATGAGGTCAAAACCGTATTCGTTTCGCGGGCAACTAGTGAACTACCCGCAGCGAGTGTGGATTTAGATCAAGCGATTCAAGCCGCTGAGCCAATGCCGCTACCTGCCGCGACCAATGCAGATGACCCCGGTTTCTGGTTGTATTCTTCTGGCTCGACAGGCAATCCGAAAGGCACTGTGCATACACATGCCAACCCCTATTGGACAGCTGAGCTTTATGGCAAACGCATTTTAGGCATAACGGAGGAGGACATTTGCTTTTCGGCTGCAAAATTATTCTTCGCCTATGGTTTAGGTAATGCCCTGAGCTTTCCGTTAAGTGTTGGTGCAACGGTCGTACTCATGTCAGAGCGCCCTACGCCTGATGCGGTCTTTAAGCGCTGGCTTGAAAATAAACCAACGATTTTCTTTGGTGCTCCAACAGGTTTTGCTGGCATGTTGGCTTCCCCTCATTTGCCGAAAAAAGAAGAGCTTGCTTTACGCCTAGCTTCCTCAGCAGGTGAAGCCCTCCCTGCTGATATTGGTGAACGTTTTACGAAGCATTTTGGCGTGGAGATCATTGATGGCATTGGCTCAACCGAAATGCTGCATATTTTCCTCTCCAATCAACCCGGCAAAGTACGTTATGGCACTACTGGTTGGCCTGTACCCGGTTATGAAATCGAATTACGCGGTGAGGATGGTCTACCTGTACCCGAGGGTGAAACAGGGGATTTATACATTCAAGGCCCTAGTGCTGCTCTCATGTATTGGAATAATCGCACCAAAAGCCGCGAAACTTTCCAAGGAACGTGGACGAAAAGTGGCGATAAATATGTACGCAATGCCGACGGGACTTATACCTATTCAGGGCGTAGCGACGATATGCTGAAAGTCAGCGGAATTTATGTGTCTCCCTTTGAAGTCGAGGCCACGCTCGTTCAACATCCTGCGGTCTTAGAAGCGGCCGTGATTGGTAAACAAGATGCGGATGGTTTAACCAAAACCAAGGCTTTCGTGGTCTTGAAAGATGAAGCTGAAGTATCTGCAGAAGCCTTAAAAGCGTTTGTTAAAGATCGGCTTGCACCTTATAAATACCCCCGCTTCATTGAGTTTGTGACTGAATTACCGAAAACAGCCACGGGCAAAATCCAACGCTTTAAACTGCGTCAAAAAGAGGCTGAGGCAAGTTAATGCAGCACCCGATTGAATTTGTTAGGCTCGACTGGTGTGGGCGTGAACTACAGCTTGAATACCAAGTGGTGGGAGTAGATACCCCACAAGCCCCATTAGTGATCTTCTTACATGAAGGCTTAGGCTCGGTGAGTATGTGGAAAGATTTTCCAGATAATTTTTGCCAAGCAGCACAATGTCGAGGGTTAGTTTATTCACGCCCGGGCTATGGGCAATCGACACCACGCCATCCTGATGAACGTTGGGATGTGGATTTTATGCATCGCCAAGCGTTTGAGGTTTTACCCGCTTTATTGGCAGCTTTGCAGATTGACCCGACACAACAACCCTTGTGGTTATTTGGGCATAGCGATGGGGGTTCGATTAGTTTGCTCTATGCAGCGGCTTACCCGCAAGCCTTGGCGGGCGCTATTGTACTTGCCCCACATATCATGGTAGAAGACTTAACAATCAAGAGCATCGAACAAGCGCGTGAGACTTATCAAACCACTGATTTGTCAAAAAAACTAGGTCGCTATCACCAAAATGCTGATTCAGCTTTTTGGGGTTGGAATAATATCTGGCTACACCCGCCGTTTCGAGCTTGGTCAATTGAGGAGGAGTTAGCCACGATTCAATGTCCGTTACTCGCGGTTCAAGGATTGGATGACGAGTATGGCTCATTAGAGCAAATTAGAGGTATTGCTCGGCGAGTCCCTCATACTGAACTTTTAGAGCTACCCGCCTGTGGGCATTCACCGCATCGAGATCAGCCAAGCACTTTGATTACCCATGCAAGCAATTTTATTCGTCGTCATACTTTAGGAGGAGAACCTGTATGAACTTATTTAAAACCACTTTAATTGCGGCCGCGATTTTAGGCTTTTCAACCGTCAGCTACGCCGAAGAAGCTAAACCCCTCAAAGTGGGCTTAATGCTACCTGCCACAGGTACTTTTGCGGCTTTAGGTACAGCGATTGAAAATGGCTTTAAGCTTTATACCAAAGAGCAAGGTGACAAATTAGCCGGACGCCCGATTGAATTTATTAAAGTGGATGATGAATCGGACCCCGCTAAAGCTACTGATAACGTCAATAAACTGATTAAAGGTGACAATGTTGATGTCTTAGTCGGTACGGTACATTCCGGTGTGGCGATGGCGATGGCAAAAGCGGCTAAAGAAAGTGGCACGCTTCTGATTGTACCGAATGCGGGGGCGCAAGCGGTCACAGGCCCGATGTGTGCACCGAATATTTTCCGTAGCTCCTTCTCTAACTGGCAGCCCGGCTATGCAATGGGTGAAGTCGTGGCACAAAAAGGCCACAAGAAAGTGGTCACCATTACTTGGAAGTACGCCGCAGGTGATGAGTCTGTGCAAGGCTTCAAAGACGGCTTCAGTAAATCCGGCGGTGAAGTAATTAAAGAACTGAATCTACCGTTCCCGAATGTGGAGTTCCAAGCATTATTAACTGAAATTGCCGCTCTCAAACCGGATGCAGTTTATACCTTCTTCGCAGGCGGTGGTGCGGTGAAATTTGTAAAAGATTATAAAGCAGCCGGCTTAAAAGACAGTATTCCTTTATACGGTGCGGGCTTCTTAACCGATGGCACTTTAGAGGCGCAAGGCGGTGATGGTGAAGGCTTACTTACCACCCTACATTATGCAGACCAATTGGATAATGCTAAAGATAAGGCTTTCCGCACAGCTTATAATGAGGCCTATAAACTACCCCCTGACGTTTATGCCGTACAAGGCTATGATGCGGCTCAAATTCTGAAAGTCGGTTTAGAGGCCGTGCAAGGCGATGTCAGCAAAAAGGCTGAGTTTGCAGCAGCCGTTGAAGCTGCCAAATTTGATAGTCCAAGGGGTGAATTCACTTTATCCAAAGCCCATAACCCTGTACAGGACATCTATTTACGCGAAGCTAAAGGTAAAGAAAACCCTGTGGTGAGCGTGGCCACGAAAGCCTTAGCCGATCCTGCTAAAGGTTGTGCAGCAAAATAATTAATACTCTCTAGCCCCTCTCAACAAAGAGGGGCTGTTAGGTGGTTAAAGCCGCTGACTGTGACAAGTGAGCTGTTTTTTCCTGCCTATCTCTCTGACCACAGAGGGAGATGATGAGAAGTTTAAAGCGGAGCCTTCTATGGACTTATCCATCTTCTTAATTCAATGCCTGAATTCCTTACAGTATGGCCTCTTGCTCTTTTTAGTAGCGATGGGGCTGACTTTGATTTTCGGCATTATGGGCGTGATTAATCTCGCGCACGGCAGCTTTTACATGATAGGCGCTTATATGGCCTATGCACTTAGCCCCATCGTAGCCAATGCCTTTGGAGGTGGTTTTTTCTCAGTCCTCATTATTGGCCTGATGCTCGCTGTTATTTTAGGCTATTTCTTAGAATGGGCTTTCTTTAGCTTTCTGTATGATCGTGACCATTTGCAGCAAGTGCTCATGACTTATG
>JBJOOT010000104.1:0-12227 GCA_046051185.1 Pseudomonadota bacterium
AATGGGAGAGTTTAGGCTTGAACTTGAAGCAAACCGGACGCCTACACTTAGAAACGTATTAAGATCAACTGGACTTAAGCCCTTAAGCCCTTAAGCCCTTAAGTTGGTAATCGATTTATTTTTGAAGTGATACTAATAAATATATTTTGACTAGAAAATTGTATCACTTTAACATGCTCGCTTAATCAAGCTTGGCGAGCTGCCTTGCGGAGAAGGAGGAACGATGAATAATTTCAGTACGATAAAACTGAGTGCTCGTGCCGTAGGTGTTGCACAAGTGACAATGGCACGTCCTAATGTATTTAATGCTTTTGATGAAACGATGGTGGGAGAGCTGGATGAGGCTTTCAAACAACTGATTGCTGATCCTGCGGTGCGCGTGATTGTGCTTGCAGGTGAGGGGAAGCATTTCAGTGCAGGCGCTGATTTACAGTGGATGCAACGGGCAAGTGCTGCAAGCTTAGAATGGAATTTGGCGGATGCGCGGCGCTTTGCAGGGATGTTTAGCAGAATTGAAACCTGCCCCAAACCCACCGTAGCCCGTGTCAATGGGGCTGCTTTAGGCGGTGGCGTCGGCTTACTCTGTGCTTGTGATATTGCCATTGCTGCTGATAATGCGAGCTTTTCAGTGAGTGAAGCTAAGTTTGGAATTATTCCTTCCGTGATTGGCCCCTATGTGACGAATGCTGTGGGTAAGCGTCAGGCTCGCCGTTTAGCGCTCACTACGACGCGCATTAAAGCCGACGAAGCTTTGCGGATTGGCTTAGTGCATCAAGTCACAAGTTTAGAAGAGCTAGATACGGCAGTTGATGCCACCGTAACGGAGTTATTAGCGGGGGGGCCGCAAGCTCAACGTGAAATCAAAGAACTCTTTGCTCAATTAGCGGTTGGTTCGGTCACTGAGGAGGTTCGTGATTTAACAGCACAGACGATTAGTCGTATTCGTGGTACTGATGAAGCTCGAGAGGGTTTTGCCGCTTTTCTTGAAAAACGCCCCGCCAAATGGATTCCAGTATGAGTTATTCAATCAGCCAAGAGACTGCGGTATTAGTGGTCGGTGCAGGCATCATGGGGGCAGGCATTGCCCAGATCGCAGCACAAGCAGGGCATACGGTGTTCCTGTTCGATACTAAAGAAAATGCGGCGGCGGATGCTAAAGCGAAGTTGGCAAAAACCCTCGATGGTTTAGTCAGCAAAGGCAAGCTCGATGCTAGCGCGGCCAAGCAAACCCTTGAGCGTATTCAACCTTTATCCGAACTTGATAAAGCGAGTCGTGCAGGCTTAGTGGTTGAGGCGATTATTGAAAACCTAGAAGTAAAGCGCGGTTTATTTAAACAGCTTGAACTCTTGTTGGGTAAAGATGCGATTTTAGCGACCAATACCTCCTCGATTTCAGTAACCGCTATCGCTAATGGCCTGCAATACCCAGAGCGCTTGGTTGGGATGCATTTTTTCAATCCTGTGCCTTTAATGAAGCTGGTTGAAGTCGTTTCGGGCTTACAAACCCAGCCCGCTGTTGCTGAGGCTATTTTTGAGTTAGCTAAAGCTTGGGGCAAAGTGCCCGTTCATGCGCGTTCTACCCCAGGGTTTATCGTCAACCGGATTGCTCGCCCCTATTACGCCGAAAACTTAGCACTTTTACATGAACAAGCCGTGCAGCCTTATGTTTTGGATGCTTGCTTGCGTGCCGTGGGTTTCCGCATGGGGCCTTGCGAGTTGATGGATTTGATTGGTTTAGATACGAATTATGCGGTAACACGCTCAGTCTATGAAGCCAATTTCTTTGATAAGCGCTATGTACCCTCCGCCGTGCAGCGTGATTTGGTGGATGGAGGCTGGTTTGGTCGCAAATCGGGGCAGGGTTTTTATGATTATCGTGAAGGGGCGGTCAAGCCTGAAATCGCTAGTTTCACCCAAGCTAAACTACCAGCAGCCGATAAGATTGAAGTTCATGGGAACTGTGCGATCGCTCAACGTTTGGCTGCAGCCTTAACGGCGGCCAAGGTAAGTTTCACCTCTTTGCCTGAATCGACTTGGACAGGTTTGAGTATTGATAAGGCTCAATTACGCTTAACCGATGGCCGACCTGCTTCACAGCTTGGCAAAGAGGTGGCGGTATTTGATTTACCGATAGCGACTGCACAAGGTCAGCCGTTGGCATTTGCCGTCTCAAACCGTGCTTCGGCTGAGGCCGCCAATTATGCAGCAGCGTGGTTAAGTATCTTAGGCTTTAACCCGCAACAAATCGCTGATTCGCCTGCTTTAATTGTTGCGCGTACTTTATCTATGTTGATCAATGAAGCCGCCGATGCGGTACAGCAAGGTGTCTGTTCAGAAGCAGGGGCGGATGCGGCGATGAAATTGGGGGTGAATTATCCAGCGGGGCCGTTTGAATGGTTAGCAAACTGGGATGCAGGGAAAGTTGTGCAGATTCTAGATCATCTGGATGCTTGCTATCGCGGTGAACGCTATCGCGTGAGTCCGTGGTTACGCCTGAAGGCATGGCAGGAGGCAGCATGAAGTTTGCCGAATTTTACAATGGCCAAGTGATCGAAGCGGGTTTATATAAGGTTTCTGAAGAGGAAATTCTGCAATTTGCCAAGGCCTATGATCCGCAATGGTTTCATACTGATGCTGAAGCTTCTCAGCAGGGGCGCTTTGGTACTTTAATCGCTAGTGGCTGGCATACCTGCGGGATTGCTATGAAGCTCTTAGTACCAGTGGCTTTAGCGGGTTCTGAATCGTTTGCTTCCCCCGGTCTAAAATATGTGAAATGGCCAAATCCAGTCCGCCCGAATGATACCTTGTCTTTGCAAGCGACGGTCATTGATGTGCGCCGCTCGACTAGTCGCCCGACAATGGGCATTTTGCATTGGCGCTGGCAGTTATTTAATCAGGATGGTGCCGAGGTACTTGATCTCGAAGCCACCAGTTTGTTTGATCTTTCTTAGTGGTGACTTCTATGACTCAAGCCTTTATTTGTGATGCGATCCGTACTCCTTTCGGGCGTTATGGAGGAGCTTTATCAGGGGTGCGTACTGATGATTTGGGCGCGGTACCAATCAAAGCCTTAATTGAACGCAATCCCCAAGTGGATTGGAGTGCCATCGATGATGTGATTTATGGCTGTGCTAATCAAGCGGGTGAAGATAATCGCAATGTGGCACGTATGTCGGCCTTGTTAGCAGGTTTGCCGCAGGTTGTGCCAGGAACTACCGTGAATCGTTTATGCGGTTCTGGGATGGATGCGGTAGGGATTGCTGCACGGGCGATTAAAAGTGGCGAGACACAACTTATGATTGCAGGTGGAGTGGAAAGCATGAGCCGCGCTCCCTTCGTGATGCCCAAAGCCGAATCTGCCTTTAGCCGAGCGAATGCTGTCTATGACACTACCATTGGTTGGCGTTTCATTAATCCGCTGATGAAAGCGCAATATGGCGTCGATTCCATGCCAGAAACGGCTGAAAATGTCGCTGTTGATTTCAAAATTGAGCGGGCGGCACAAGATTTAATGGCCTTGCGCTCACAAACCAAGGCTTTGGCAGCGCAACAAAATGGCTATTTTGATAAAGAAATCACTCCGGTCATTATTCCGCAGAAAAAAGGAGAGGCTATCGTTGTGAGTAAAGACGAGCATCCCCGCGAAACTTCTTTAGAGGCTTTAGCTAAATTGAAGGGGGTAGTCCGTGCGGATGGCTCAGTGACGGCGGGGAATGCTTCTGGGGTAAATGATGGTGCTTGCGCTTTATTATTGGCCAATGAAGCAAATGCTAAGCGCTATGGCTTAACTCCACGGGCGCGGGTTGTAGGCATGGCAACCGCAGGTTTAGCCCCCCGCATTATGGGCTTTGGCCCTGCACCTGCTACCCGTAAAGTTTTAGCCTTAACTGGCTTGAGCTTAGCACAGATGGATGTGATCGAGCTAAACGAAGCCTTTGCTGCCCAAGGTTTGGCAGTTTTGCGTGATTTAGGTTTAGCAGATGATGATATACGTGTGAATCCTAATGGGGGTGCTATTGCTTTAGGGCATCCTTTGGGGGCAAGTGGAGCGCGTTTGATTACTACCGCGATCAATCAGTTAGAGCGAATTAATGGCCGCTATGCACTATGTACCATGTGTATTGGTGTTGGGCAGGGAATTGCCCTGATTGTCGAGCGTGTTTAAATCATTTTAAAAACTTGATCAATTAACGGGGGCAATAGCTTATATTGACCCCCGTTAGCATTTTCTGGCTCATCTAAGACTGCTTGCGAACTTGACTGTTAAGCGAATAAGACTATAAAAAAGTACAAGTCGATGTTGTGTTAGTCCCTAGACTTTGGCTTGATGCTCCTTAATACTG
This sequence comes from Pseudomonadota bacterium, assembly GCA_046051185.1. GTDB lineage: Bacteria > Pseudomonadota > Gammaproteobacteria > Thiotrichales > Thiotrichaceae > Thiolinea. Next base: position 4,344 of record JBJOOT010000104.1, read on the forward strand.
CACTAGGACAGAAGACAAGTATTGGCAAATTTCTTTGCTTTTTCATGGATTAAAATACACTAGAAATTTTAGTTTAGAAGATTAGATTTGACCTTGCTGTAAATATTCAGTATTATGATTATATGCAGTATATTGCACTAACTGGAGGAGATCATTATGAAACCATTACGTTGGCTAGGTAACGCTTTATTAATTACTTGTTTGTCAACTTCAGCTGCGTTTGCAGAAGAAGTGACTTTAACGGTACATCATTTCTTATCCCCTAAATCGAATGCACACACTAAAATGGTGCAAGCTTGGGCGGATAAAGTTGCTAAAGAAAGTAATAACCAAATCAAGTTTGAGCTGTTCCCCGCAATGGCGATGGGTGGTAAACCATCTGAGTTATATGGCCAAGTTCGTGATGGTACAGCGGATATTGTTTGGACTTTGTTAGGTTATACGCCTGGCGTATTCCCACGTGCTGAAGTGTATGAATTGCCATTGGTTCATAATGGTTCGGCGGCGGCTACTACGATTGCTTTGAATGCTACGATGGATATGCTGGCCGATGATTTTAAGGATATTAAAGTTCTGTTCCTACATTCCAATGATGGCAATGTGATTCACTCTGCTACTAAACCCGTTCGAACCTTTGAAGATGCTAAAGGTATGAAATTACGCACTCCTTCTCGTACCGGCTCTTGGGTCATTGAAGGGATGGGGGCTGAAGCGGTTGGTTTACCAGTACCCGAGTTGCCAGAGGCCATGTCTAAAGGAGCGATTGATGGTGCTTTAACCACTTTAGAAATCGTACCTGCGCTTAAACTTCAAGAATTAGACAAATATGTGACTGAGCTACCAGATGGTGATCGTTTCGGTACGGCCATCTTCATGTTTGCAATGAATAAAGATAGCTATAACAACTTACCGGATGATCTGAAAAAAGTCATTGATGACAACTCCGGTATGAAGGTGGCTGCAGATATTGGCAAAATGTGGGAAGAGTTTGAGCAAACCGGCGTAGATGCTTTAGCAAGTGCTAAAGTCGAGCGTATTGTTTTATCAGCGGATGAAGCTGCAAAATTCAAAGCAGCTAATGAAAAAGTCGTGGCACGTTGGATTGAAGAATCTAAAACCAAAGGCTTTGACGGGGCTGCTTTAGTTGAAAAAGCGCGTGCAGCTATCGCTGAAGCCGCTAAGTAAGCTTATTTAAGTTAAGCTTAAGTGAAGTCTTGTGATGGGTTACTTGGTTAGCCCATCTTCATCGTTCTTAAGTTTCGCAGGAGATTCTATCCATGCGTAGTTTCCTATATCGGTTAGCTGATTATTTCGCCTTAGGGGGCGGATTAATCATTATGGTGATTGTCTTAGTCACCACCGCCAATGTTACAGCCTTTACTCTAAATCGAATTGCAAGTTTATGGGGTGGTCAAGTACCGGGTTTATCCGGCTATGAAGATTTTGTGCGTTTAGCGATGAGTGCCGCTGCTTTAATGTTTTTCCCATTAGCCCAAGTTAAACACGGACATGTGGCGGTGGATATTTTTATGAATAAAGCGCCTGCTTGGTTGCAGCGGTTTACTGATAAATGTTGGTCGGTTTTAATTTTGCTCATGGCTTTATTCTTAATGTATTGGATGATTATTGGCCTGTTTGAAAAGCGAGCTGATCATGTAGTCGTGGGGGTATTGAACTGGGTGGAATGGCCATTTTATATCCCAGGTATTTTATCCTTACTGCTGTGGGCTGCGATAGCCTTTGTGCAATTATTGGATGATGCCCCTGTGGAGGTCAATCATGTTTAGTCCAGAAATGATCGGCATCCTCGGTTTAGTCGTCTTATTTATCCTGCTAATGTTACGTATGCCTGTGGGTATTTCGATGGTGTTGGTTGGGATTGGGGGTACTTTTGCTTTAAGCCTTGCAGTTAAGTATGTGCGCTTTGAACCGTATATCAAGCAGTTTAAATCGCTCCTATGGTCGACGATGGCGAATTATGATTTATCGGTAGTGCCGTTATTTGTCTTGATGGGGTATTTAGCCAGTCAGTCCAATTTGAGTCGAGACTTATTCCGTGGTTTAGAAGCTCTGATGAGTAAGCGACGGGGTGGAGTTGCGATGGCTGCCATTGGTGCTTGTGGTGGGTTTGGCGCAGTCTGTGGTTCGTCTTTAGCCACGGCGTCTACAATGGGACGGGTTGCTTTACCTGAACTGAAAAAGTTGGGTTATGCGCCTCGGTTAGCGACCGGAGCTTTGGCGGCTGGGGGCACTTTAGGGATTTTGATTCCGCCATCCGTTGCTTTAGTTATTTATGCAATTATTGTTGAAGCTTCTATTTTACAGATGTTCCAAGCCGCTCTGATTCCGGGGTTGTTAGCGGTTTTGGGTTTCATTATTGTGATTGCTTTACAAGTACGCATTAATCCTTAATTAGCTCCAGAGCCTAAACCGATGCCAGCTGAAGAAAAACGTGAGGCTTATCGGCGGTTAATTCCCGTATTATTAATCTTCGGTAGTATTATTCTTGGCTTGGGTTTTGGTTTATTTACGCCAACACCGGCAGCGAGTGTGGGCGTATTTGTGATCTTTGCCTATGGGATCTTCATGCGTTGGCGTACTGGTCAAGGTCTTAGTGTGGCGGGCATGTTGCAAGCTTTCCGTGATACCGCAGTGACTTCAGCCATGATCTATATGATTTTGTTTGGTGCTGAGGTTTTAAAAGGCTTTTTCACACGGGCGGGTTTGCCGTCAGCAATGGCTGAATGGGCGGCTACTAGTAGTTTAGATCCTTGGTTGATTCTGATTGCGATGTTAGTGCTCTTAATCATCCTAGGCTGCTTTATGGAATCATTAGCAATGATTCTGGTGGTTTTGCCTTTCTTTTGGCCGACGCTGATTGCGCTAAACGGGGGCGATCATGTTTCAGCAGCCGATGCGGCTTATGGTTTAGACACTGAAGCATTAAAGATTTGGTTTGGTATTCTCGCCTTAATTGTCGTAGAGCTGGGGCTAATTACGCCGCCAGTCGGTTTGAATGTCTTCATTATTGCCTCTTTATCAGACGGTACACCGATGGCTGAAACCTTTAAAGGTGTTATGCCTTTCTTAGCAGCTGAGTTTGTACGGATTGGGATTTTGATGTTGATTCCTGCCTTGTGTCTATTCCTGCCACATTTGCTAGCAGGTTGATGACTAAGCACTAAAATCAAAGCGATCATTGAAGTAAGAAGGGGCTAAATTTAGCCCCTTTTGCTGTGTGGCAGTTTAAAATTATAAATTACCAGCAACTGACTGCGTTACCACTCACACTGACTTGGCGCTGACCATCATGGGTTAAACTTAAACTTCCACATTGCTTATCCGCAGTTAATTGCGAACCTAAAGGTGTTGCGGTTGCAGTAAACGTATTGCGAGTTAAATTTGTGATAGTAAATGAATAATACTGATTGATCTTTCCTTCAGTTGTACAAGCTAAACTAGGAACGGCGAGATTGACACCTGCTGTATTCTTATCATAAGCCAAATTTGTCGTATAAAATCGTTCCATAAAATGCGCGTATTCTGATAAGCAGGATTTAGCTGCTCCCCGACGCGATTTCATCACAGAGTCCATATACGAGGGATAAGCAATCGCTGCTAGAATTCCCACAATAGCGATGACGACCATCAGTTCGATTAAAGTGAAGCCTTGTTGGTGTAAAGTTTTTATTATTGTTTTCATAAGTTTGCTGGTTTTAAGGAATATTAATAATTTCGTGCCAAGAAGTACGACCGGCTGTGGCTGCAGGGCCTTGTGTTAAAATCGAAGCGACTACGCCATTGTCCTGAACAACTTGCATGACATTGCCAATAAAGATCGGGCTATTGGGGCTACTATCAAAGCCTATACCCGAAACATAATGGGATTCACCATTAAGAGTAGCATTGTCATTTTCGTCAAATTTTTGATCGCCATTCACATCAAAGAAAATACGATCTAAGCGTCCACCTGTAAAAGGATTAATGGCAATAACAAAGCCTCGCCCAGTCGGTTGGCAAATATTGCTGGAATCTGGAATCCGCACGGTGCCAATTAGAGCATCGCCTTGGAAAATATTCGGTACGACCATCCGTTCATAGTTGGTCGGTAATTGGAAATACCAACCTAATTTATGTTTCAGCTCCGCTTCAGTGCCTTGATCACTCAAGCGCACACTGGTTGTGCCATTAGTTGCTGGGAAGTTCATAGAACGCTGTATGAGTTTGTCTTTGGTGATTAAATCATTACTGGTGATTTTAAGGCCGTACCAGCCTTGGGCGGTGGTATCGACTAAATCCTCTTGCGAGAGATAACGACCCGTTCCAAAGAATAACCAAAATTCACCTGTTTCAGGGTGAATGCCAGCTAATAAAGTGCTAGTAATTGGCTGGGTTTGATTATTAGAGTTTTGTGCAGTAAATAATTTAACCGGAGTCAGGCTAGTGCTAGGAGTAAATTTCCAAACATTACCTTTTAAATCACCTGCATAAAACTGATCACTGATGCCATTAGCATAAGTGCTCCAAGCCGTAACACCTGCCAAACCATTATTATTACCCTCCGCTGTATCAAGAATAGTCGGATTACCCGTAGCGAGGTTAATCATAATCAATTGGGCTTTATCGCCCGTACTATTAGCACCATTCCCCAGTACAACTTGCCATTGACCATCAGCTGTTTGGGTAATTACCGGCTTACTTAAATTATTACCCAAAGCAGGAATCTGGATAGAGTCTTTTTCCCATAGAAATTTGACATTGTTAGGATCGGTAACATCAAGAGCAAATACAGCTTTACCACCTGCACCTAAACTACCAACTAAGACCGTTTTCCAACTACTATCAATATAAACATCAGCTACGGTCAGCTCACCATCAACATAATATTGATGTTGGTAATTAGGATCAGCCAGTTTTTTCAACCCATTCATAATGACAGTATTAGGGACAAAGGCATATAGTTCTGCCCCTGTATTTGCATTGAAACTATGCAGCATGCCATCGTTTGCACCGACATAAAGAACGGGGGTACGGGTGCTTTGCTGATTGGCAAAAGCAGAATATTGAGTCGCACCCATAAACGATTTATTAATATATAAACTCGGGTGAGGGCGGCTTACTAAGATAGGTTGAGAGTGTACAATATCTCCTAAAGATGTAATAAAGCGATCTCTAAATGTACCGACGTTTCGCTGTTCTTTAGCCGGATTCCCACGTAAATACTGTACTAAGTCATCTGAAGTTAAGGCAGTTTTTTGACTACTGTCGAGATTCGTCCATTCAAAGGATTTATAGCCGCTACTGGTATTAGTATAGATATTCCGGCTCGTCCAAATATTGGGAGTTAATAGTTCTTTAGTCGACCAGTCGGGAGCTGTATCGAGATGACCAGTCTGGGGATTAATGCTGTAGGCTTTTAATTCACCATGCCAACTTTTATTATAAAAGACGGATTGGAAAACTTTACTGCCTGTGATCATTTTAGTGGAGTTAGAGGCTAGGCCTGAACCTGAGCCATTAACACGAGCAATAATCCGTGCAAAAACTTGCTTAATACTTTGGGCGATTTTATCTGATTCACCTGCTATAAAATAATTATCTGGACGTAAAAAAGCTGGCTCAAAAGGATTGTTAAAGTCGACGGGTTTTAAAGTATCATTATTGGTATGCCACCATGCTTCTGGTAATGGAGCTGTTTGAGTGAGAGGATCAAAACTATCAGGTACATTAAAGCCACCATATTTAGCTGCCAAGGCATATTGATTGGTAGCCATACCTTGTAGTTTTTGATAGGACAATACGTCAACCCAAAAGGTTGCTGCGGTTTGTTTACCAGCTAAATCAGGGCGAAGATCAGAGGTATTTGCATACCAAGCCATACCTGCAATATAGGCGGAATTGCTTCTGCCTGTATAACTATCAGTGCTACCTATATTACCTAAGCCTTGGAGAGCAGCTATTTTATTGGTTAGTGTAATAACATTAATGTCATCACTAAGTACTTCGGGTGGGGTAACCGGTTCACCAGAGGTATAATAAGTATTCCCAGGTAGATTTTTATCTCGATGAGTATATAAATCACCAACACCTAGAAAAGCACTGGCTTGGCAAGAGGCTTCATAAGGGTCTTCCCAATTGGTTAGCACTGGAAAACCATCAGCATAATTATATTTAGCAGTTTCTGATAAGCCGTTCATATTGGTATAGCTGTCAACATTTCCCTTATTACGTAAATAGCGTAAAGCCGCATAATACATTTCACTAACAGGGTCAAGGCTTTTATGATATTGCGTGGTCATTTGACCAAATTTATTAATATAATTGATGACTCCACTATTAACAATTTTTTGTGCCCCAGTTAAACCAAAGGCCGCATTAGTTGCGAGTGCATCTTGAGGGCTGGGATTATCATAAAATACGCCAGTTACTGCACTCCATTCTTTTTCAGGGTTATCGGTTTTTACTTCATCATTAGTTAGATTTGCTAGATAAGGCCCTACAGATTTTTGTTTAGCTCGTAAAGCAGCTCCATCACGTGAAAATGCACTATCGTTCAAATAACCAAATGTGCTATAACGTAGGCGATTAGCATATTCCTGAATCACACCTTCTGGTTTATAGTTATCCCCGTATTTTTTACAATTAGGTTCTAATAAATTTTTTACACAAACTTTAACCCGAATACTAAGTTCATAAGTATTACCTAATTGTATAGGGTTGTTAGGGTCGTAGGCTAAAAATGCGCCACCAATATTATTAAAAAAGATATGCATTTTATTACCTTATTCCGGTAATAATTGTTTCCATATATAAAGTATCAATTATTTTACCTGATAAGTCTTTAAGTTTAGAAAAAGGACTTAGGTTTTTTATTAATGTATTATCACTACCGATGGCAGGTAGGCGTCTATTTGGAAAAATGCTTGTTCCACCTTGATCATCATGGCGTGCTTTCTCAAGCCAAGTTTCAGTTGGTGTATCTTTAATACGATACCCACCAGTCAGTGCTGAGCGAAAGGAATCAATTGTTTGCGTTGCCGCCCAATTCAGGTAATTACCACTCCATTCTTTATTGTCTCCATCACAAGTATGATTATTTGCCCAAGAGACTGGATAAAAATGCCTATCAGCTTCATTAGTTGAATACTGGTATTTATAGCATTTTTTTGAATCAAAATAGCTGCCATAATCTCTTGTATTAGAGTAGTTACCTAAGTTAGCAATGCCATTAATAGTTGGCCATTCGACTGAAGGTACTAATACGAGATTATCGGCAGCGCCTCCCGCAGTAATTAAAGGAACTTGTGAAATTGGAACAGCCGCATAAGCATAGTTAAACACTATTATGCTAATTCCTAGGGCATGTAAAGCTTGTTTTGTTGGGTTAAAGTCTTTTATTATTTTATGGAGTAAGCGTTTCATATCAATTTTCTACATGCTTCTTTTAATAGTGGCTTGTAAAACGACTACCGCACGTTCTTGAGCATGATTTGGATTGCTACTCCGTGCGGTAATTCGATAATACTGTTCATCAAATACCCCTGGATTAACTCCATATTGCACATTATTAGCACTATTCATTTGCCCAAAAGAAAGCCCCGCTTCACCACGTCCCATTACTTGAATATGATATTGTGGTATACCTATTCTTTGACTGAGATTGACACCTGACTCAGCAGTAACATTCGCCCAACCGGTATTATCATTTTGGAAGGTATTAGCGGGGACGGCTTTACAAGCGATCAGAGAGCTAGGTGAACAGTCTTGAGTACCTAAGGGTTCAGGATTAACAAGGATGACATTTTGAGCCGTCTGTAAGGCTGCCTCAGCGGCTTGTAAAGCTAAGCCCCGATCATATAAATTCGAGGCCATGTGCTCTTGTAA
>JBJOOT010000105.1:0-12184 GCA_046051185.1 Pseudomonadota bacterium
GTATACCGCCTTTACTGCCGATATGGTCAAAGATGGTTTACCTGTTGTGAACGCAGACGGCACACCCAAATGGCGGATGGCTCCTTCACCGCATGGGGCTTATTGGGAAGAAGGGATGAAAGTTGGCTATCAAGATGCCGGCTCTTGGACGATTATGAAATCCACCCCAACAGATCGGGCTAAAGCTGCTTGGCTCTATGCGCAATTCGTTACCTCTAAAACGGTTGATGTGAAAAAATCGCATGTCGGCTTGACCTTCATTCGTGAGTCAACCATTAATGATAAAAGCTTTACTGAACGCGCTCCTAAATTGGGTGGTTTAATAGAGTTTTATCGCTCACCCGCACGGGTTCAATGGTCACCGACGGGTACGAATGTTCCTGATTATCCAAAACTTGCGCAATTGTGGTGGCAGAATATTGGTGATGCCTCATCTGGCGAGAAAACCCCACAACAAGCCTTAGATGCTTTATGTGAAGCTCAAGAAAAAGTCTTGGAACGTTTGGAAAAAAGCGGTGTTCAAGGTGAGATTGGGCCAAAGATGAATGAGGCTAAAGACCCGAAAGAATGGCTCGATGCCCCCGGTGCACCTAAGCCTAAATTAGACAATGAAAAGCCTAAACCTGAAACCATTAACTATGATGAATTAGTAAAATCTTGGACTAAGAGTTAATTTAAGCAACCCCTCTCCTCGCCTTAATAAAGACGGGAATAAAATGCCTCCTCTGACAAGAGGAGGTTGGGAGGGCTTATCCCACCCATTAGAGGAATTCGGCTATGGCCTATTTAATCGCAATTGACCAAGGCACAACCTCCACCCGTAGCATTATTTTTAATGAGCACTTGCAAGTCATTGCAATGGCTCAACAAGAATTTCCCCAATATTTTCCCCAGTCCGGTTGGGTAGAGCATGATCCAGAGGATTTATGGCAAACCACTTTGGGCACATTGCAAGCCGCGCTCAGTAAAGCCAAACTCCAAGCCACTGATATTAGCGCAATTGGTATCACCAACCAGCGTGAGACCGTGGTTATTTGGGATAAAGACACTGGCAAAGCTGTTTATAATGCTATTGTTTGGCAAGACCGCCGTACTGCTGATTACTGCCAAATACTCAAAAAAAATGGTAGTGAAGCGCTGATTCAACAAAAAACCGGCTTACGTGCTGATCCCTATTTTAGTGGAACTGAAATACGCTGGATTTTAAATCACCGTGAAGGTATACGCGCCCAAGCCGAAGCGGGTCAATTGCGCATGGGTACGGTTGATACTTGGCTGATTTGGCAGCTAACCAAAGGTCAAGTGCATGCAACCGATGCAACTAATGCCAGCCGCACTTTGTTATTTAATATTCATACCGGGCAATGGGATGAGGATTTATTAAAGCTACTTGAAATCCCTATCAGCCTATTGCCGGAAATAAAAGATTGCGCAGCAGATTTTGGCCTCACAGCCCCTGAAATTTTAGGTGCAGCGATTCCTATTGCGGGCGTGGCAGGTGATCAACATGCGGCTATGATTGGGCAAGCTTGCTTTCAAGCAGGCATGATGAAAGCAACCTATGGTACGGGTTGCTTTGCGCTATTAAATACCGGTACTCATGCCGTTAATTCGCATCATAATCTACTCACCACCTTAGCCTATCAGCTCAAAGGTCAGCGCATTTATGCTTTAGAAGGCTCAATTTTTATTGCAGGGGCAGCCGTACAATGGTTACGAGATGGCTTAAAAATCATTAAAAACGCCAGCGATACTCAAGCCCTTGCTGAGGCGGCTGATCCTAATCAAACGGTGTATTTAGTTCCCGCTTTTGTCGGTTTAGGAGCACCTTATTGGGATCCAGACGCACGTGGGGCTTTATATGGTTTAACCCGCAATACGGGCCCTGCGGAAATCTCCAAAGCCACTTTAGAAAGTATCGGTTATCAAACTCGTGATTTATTACAAGCCATGCAAGCCGATAGTGCTGGTTTAAAAGAAACCAAGATGATCCTACGGGTCGATGGCGGCATGACGGCCTCGCTATGGGCGATGCAGTTTTTAGCAGATATTTTAGATAGCCCTGTGGATCGCCCACAAGTGTTAGAATCAACCGCGATAGGTGCTGCTTATTTAGCAGGCTTACAGCAAGGCATCTGCCCAGCACCGGAGCAATTTGCCAAAGAATGGGCTTTAGATAAACGCTTTGAACCGAATATGGAGCTTCAAGTGAGGGAGCAGAAATATGCTGGTTGGTTAGAAGCCGTACGGCGAACCCGTAGCTCCTTGGAATAAAATAGCCACCTTAAGTGACTTCGACCCCATTAACTAGCTATTGAAAACGCGCTCAAGTCTCAGATTAGCATTAACCTTGTAATCAATCTGAAATATTTGTCATGCTAGGATGCGCCGAAGCCACTCAAGGTAAAGAGCAATGAAAAAACAGATCCTCTGTGTCGAAGATGAAGCAGCCATTCGACAAATGATTCGCTTTAGTTTAGAGCGAGAAGGCTATGCCATTATGGAGGCAGAAAATGCCTATGTGGCACGGGAATTAGTCGCTAATCAAACGCCTGATCTCATGTTGATTGATTGGATGCTCCCCGATATTTCTGGACCTGAACTGATTCGGCGGTTTCGTAAAGATGAAGTGACTCGTGATATACCTATCGTCATGCTCACAGCGCGTTCCGAAGAAGAAGACATGATTCATGGCCTTGAAGTGGGTGCAGATGATTATTTGTCTAAACCAGTCTCTTTAAAAACCTTAATGGCACGGATTAAAGCGTTATTACGGCGCTCAGAAGGCTTTAGTGCACGCAAAATTCTAGGCAGCGGGCCGATTAATCTGGATTTAGATGCCCATCAACTAACGATTAATGAGCAAGCCATTCATCTTGGAATTACTGAATATAAGCTGCTAGAGTTTTTCATGAAGCATCCTGGGCGTGTCTACTCACGCGCTCAGCTCCTAGACTTTATTTGGGGGCAAAACACTTATATTGAGGAACGCACCGTGGATGTGCATATTTTGCGCTTACGCAAAGCGCTTAAACAGCAAAAAATGGATCATTGCATTCATACTGTGCGGGGTGCTGGGTATCGTTTTACTGAGGATGCCTTGAATGGTTCATGACTATTGGCAGGTGGAAATCCGCCGCCTAATAGCAATACTGGTGCTGGGGTTGATCATTGGCTATGCCACTCATTATTGGCTGCTGAGCTTTTTAATGGTTAGCCTTGGCTATATAGCTTGGATGCTGTTTAAGTTAAGACAGTTACAAACTTGGTTAGCCACGGGGCAACCCCCCGAGTCGATGCCTGATAGCGATGGGGCTTGGGAGCAAATCACTTATCTGATCCATCGCAGCAAACAAAAAAGCAAATCACGTAAAAAGAAGCAGCGAGAAACTTTAGATCGCTTAAATAATGTGATGGCTGCCCTACCCGATGCGACCGTTTTAATTAACCAAGATTTTATTATTCAATGGTCAAATCCGGCTGCTACACGTCTTTTAGGCATTCAAATTGAATTAGATTGGGGTAATCGTTTAGATAATTTAATTCGCTCCTCTGAACTCCATGCACTCCTAGCGGCGGCTGAGACCGATAAAAAAATTCGCCTGCATTCACCACTAGACGATCAGATTATTTTACAAGCGCATCTAGTCTCAGTGCAGAAAAATCTATTTTTATTTAATGTGCGGGATATTAGTCAAGGCGTGCATTTACAGCAAACCCGTAAAGCTTTTTTTGCAAATGCCTCTCACGAATTACGCACACCCTTAACCGTATTAGCCGGTTATTTAGAGCTGTTTGAAGATGAAACCGAGTTACCCGAACATCTATTACCGGCAGTACAACAAGCACGCGCTCAAGCAGAACGCATGCAGCGTATTATTAGTGATATGTTGTCTTTATCTAAATTAGAAAATGATGAACAACGGAGGATGATTGAAACCGAAATTAATGTACCCGAGTTATTAAATGAGATTGCAATTTCTCTTGGCGATACCTTAGCCGCAGACTCACATAGTTTAAGCTTAAACCTCGACCCTAATCTTTATTTGTTAGGACATGAACCGGATCTACTCAGCGTACTTACTAACCTCACAGATAATGCTATTCGACATACACCACCTGATACTCATATTCAGATTGATTGGCAGCAACGTGCGAATGGACAAGTCTGTTTAAGCGTTGAGGATAATGGCCCTGGCATCCCTGCACAACATATTGGTCATTTAACAGAACGCTTTTATCGAGTGGATAAAGGCCGTGCACGAGATAAAGGTGGCACTGGCTTAGGTTTAGCGATTGTTAAACATGTGATGTTGAATCATGGTGGTAGCTTAGAAATCACCAGTAAGGCGGGTTGTACGCGCTTTACCGCTTGTTTTCCAAGTACACGTGCGATACGAAAATAGCCGAGCATTTACCCAAGGCACTGTTATACTGCAAGTATGACTCAAACTCTCAATTTTTGGCTCAATTTACCGAAGACTCTGTTACAAGAGTTAATTGACGGTGAAATCACCCTACGTGCAATGGGCTTGGTCTATACGACTTTGCTCTCGATTACGCCTTTATTAGCGCTAAGCTTCGCCGTCTTGAAAGGCTTTGGTGTGCACAATCAACTCGAGCCTTTGTTATTACAGTTTATGACACCTTTAGGGGCAAAAGCGGCTGAGGTCACCAAACAAGTCGTCATTTTTGTTGATAATATTCAAGTGGGTGCTTTAGGTGTAGTTGGTTTAGTGACCCTGCTCTATACCGTATTAATGATGATGCAGCAGATTGAAAATGCGTTTAATTATCTGTGGCAATTGCCTACGAATCGCTCGTTCCATAAGCAATTTAGTAAATATATCAGTGTCATTATGGTCGCACCTATTATCTTATTTACAATGTTTGGCTTAATGAGTTCTTTAAGCCATACCGCTATTGCAGAGCAATTATCCAGTCACTCTAGTTGGAATATTCTACTCAAACTGATACCTACTTTATTAGTAATAGTTGTTTTCACTTTTATTTATATTTTTATTCCTAATACTCGAGTTAATTTTCTACCCGCATTAGGTGCTGGAGTGATTGCTGGCACAGCTTGGCAAACGGGCGGTTGGTTATTTGCCTCTTTTGTTGTTAGTTCTGGCCCTCAAACAGCTATTTACTCTGTATTTGCTGGTTTATTTTTATTTATGTTCTGGATGTATATAGGCTGGATTATCGTATTATTAGGAGCGCGATTGGCCTATTATTTTCAATATCCTGATGCAGTTTTTCAAGTAGGGCAAACAAGCAATCTAAGCTTAGAAAGCCGTGAGTTATTAGCGGCGGCTGTTTTACGGGAAATTGCTTTAAGCTTTACGCAAGGCCAAACGCCGATGAGCTTAGAAGAATTAAGAGCCAAGATTCCTATTTCACGTTTATTAATTAATAAAACCTTAGAGGATTTAATTCGCTACGGCATTATTAGTCAAGAAGTGGGCAAACAAGCCCGCTATTTACTACGGGTATCCCCCGATTTACTCACCGTACATTATATCCGTCAAGCTTTATGGCAAGGCGATGATTTGCAACAAAAGCAAGCCCAACAGATTCGCCAAGCCACGGGTTTAGGCGATCAAGGCCTAGAACGCTTATATCAACAATCGGAACTAACGATTACACAATTACTAGCAAGGCGTACTGCTAAGCAACCTGAAAAAGCCCGTATTTAGCCATTGATTTCAATTGTATTTCATGTTTCATTGCAAGTTTAGGTTAGGCCTCTACCCACTCATGGCCAACCTCCACGCATCGAAAAGGAATCCACTATGACGGCTAAACTCACCCTCGATGAACTCAAACAAGCTTATGCAGCAGGCCAAATAGATACCGTTCTTGCTTGCCAAGTCGATATGCAAGGACGCTTAATGGGTAAACGCTTTCATGCGGATTATTTTATTAAGCATGCCGTAAAAGAGACACATGCTTGTAATTATCTATTGGCGACGGATATGGATATGCATACCGTTGATGGCTATGCCGCCACTAGTTGGCAGGCAGGCTATGGCGATTATGTGATGCAACCAGACTTGAGTACACTTCGCCCTCTACCTTGGCTAGAAGGGACTGCCTTAGTGCTTTGTGATGTCCTCGACCACCACACGCATGAACCTGTACCGCATTCGCCACGGGCGATTCTAAAAAAACAAATTGCCCGCTTAGCCTCTTTAGGCATGCAGCCAATGATGGCGACTGAATTAGAATTTTTTCTCTTTAATCAAACCTATGCAGCAGCGCATGAAGCAGGCTATCAGCATCTACAATTAGCCAGTGCTTATAATCAGGATTACCACATTCTGCAAACCAGTAAAGAAGAATCCGTATTACGAGCTATTCGTAATGGTTTATTTGGGGCAGGTATTCCAGTCGAATGTTCTAAAGGCGAGGCTTCTGCGGGGCAAGAAGAAATTAATATTCAATATGCGCCGGCACTCGCTACGGCTGATTATCACTCCATCGTCAAAACGGCCTGTAAGGAAATTGCTTGGAGTCAAGGTAAAGCTGTCACTTTCATGGCGAAATGGGATTACAACGCAGCGGGTAGCTCCTCACATATTCATCAATCCTTATGGAGTCTCGATGGTCAGACGCCTTTATTTTTTGATCCGCAAGCACCCTATGGGATGTCTGCCTTAATGCGTCATTATCTAGCAGGCTTGCTTGCCCATGCCGATGCACTCACTTATTTCCTTGCTCCGTGGATTAACTCTTATAAACGCTTTCAAGTAGGGACTTTTGCCCCCACTAAAGCCATTTGGAGCCGCGACAATCGTACTGCAGGCTATCGCTTATGCGGTGAGCATAGCCAAGCCATTCGCATTGAATGCCGTGTCGGAGGTGCTGATCTGAATCCTTATTTAGCCCTCGCCGCGCAAATAGCAGCAGGTTTAGATGGTATTGAACGCCAATTGGAACTTGAGCCGGAATTTCGTGGCGATGCCTATGCCACTAAAAATATCCGTGAAATCCCAACAACATTACGAGCCGCTTTAGAAAAACTCGATCATTCCGCAATGTTACGGGCTGCAATGGGGAATGAGGTGATTGAGCACTATTTGCATACAGGTCGTTGGGAACAATTTGAATATGATCGGCGTGTAACCAATTGGGAATTATGGCGTGGCTTTGAAAGGGCTTAAAGATGCAAATGATTCAATGTATTTCACCGATTGATAATAGCGTCTATGCCGAACGTCCGGTGGCGACTGCTGAACAAATTCAAGCCTGCTTTGCGGCTAGTCGTGCTGCACAAGCTCGTTGGAAACATTTAAGTATTCAAGAGCGTGCTCAATACTGCCATGCAGCGGTTGATGCTATGTTGGCAATGGAAACACGCATTGTTGAAGAGTTAGCTTGGCAAATGGGTCGTCCGATTAGTGTGGGTGCAGGTGAGTTACGCGGCTTTGAAGAACGAGCGCGCTATATGATTGATCTAGCCGAACAGGCTTTAGCTGATCTAATACCTACGCCCAAATCGGGTTTTGAGCGACGTATACTCCGC
Organism: Pseudomonadota bacterium; assembly: GCA_046051185.1. Taxonomy (GTDB): domain Bacteria; phylum Pseudomonadota; class Gammaproteobacteria; order Thiotrichales; family Thiotrichaceae; genus Thiolinea. The sequence goes on from JBJOOT010000105.1 coordinate 7,529, forward strand.
GAACCCTTAGGGGTAGTCTTGACCATTGCACCATGGAACTATCCTTTCCTTACCACGGTGAATTCAGTCATTCCTGCCTTGATGGCAGGTAATACGTCTGTTCTTAAGCATGCTGCGAATACCTTATTGGTAGCCGAGCGCTTTCAAGATGCCTTTGCAGCAGCTGGCTTACCACAGGGTGTGTTTCAGCATTTAGTATTAGGGCATACGCAAACTCGCCAAATCATTGCTGCTGGCTTAGCTGATATGGTTTGTTTTACGGGTTCGGTGGCGGGTGGTCAAGCAATGGAAACGGCAGCGAGTGGGCGCTTTATCCCAGTGGGCTTAGAGCTAGGTGGCAAAGATCCGGCCTATGTACGTGCCGATGCGAATCTAGCACATGCCATTGAGCAGTTAGCCGATGGAGCTTTCTTTAATTCAGGGCAATCCTGCTGTGGAATTGAGCGTATTTACGCCCATGAGACGGTATATAACGAAATCGTAGCAGGGATAGCAAAGCTAGCTAGCCAATATAAATTAGGCAACCCACTTAATCCCAAAACCAATCTAGGGCCGATGATTAAACCCACTGCCGCTGATTTTGTACGTGAGCAAATTAATCAAGCGCTAGCCGCAGGTGCTATAGCACATGTCGATACTTCTGAGTTTGAGCATGATCAACCGGGTTCAGCCTATCTCTCCCCACAAGTATTATCAAATGTTAATCACTCGATGTCAGTGATGATGGAAGAAAGCTTTGGCCCTGTGGTTGGTATTATGGCGGTAAAAGATGATGCTGAAGCCATTCGACTGATGAATGATTCACCCTATGGTTTGACTGCTGCTATTTGGACTGAAGATGTAGATGCCGTTGAATGCATCGCCGCTGAATTACAAACCGGTACGGTATTTATGAATCGCTGTGACTATCTCGACCCTGCCTTAGCTTGGACAGGTGTGAAAAATACAGGCCGTGGTTGCACTTTATCTGCTATTGGCTATGAAACACTCACCCGCCCGAAAAGCTTACATTTTCGTTTGCAAACCCGTTAAGAAAAATTAGTTTAGGATAAAATAATGAGTTCTAGTCACTACGATTACCTTATTGTGGGTGCAGGGGCAGCCGGTTGCGTGCTTGCTAATCGCTTGAGTGCGAATCCAAAAGTTTCGGTCTGTTTAATCGAAGCGGGTGGCAATGATAAAAGCCTTTGGGTAAAAATTCCGGCAGGGATTTTTGGCCTGTATGGGAATAAAAAATATGATTATACCTACCAAGGTGTCCCACAAAAGCAGTTGAATAACCGTGTTATTACCGTTAATCGTGGTAAAGGTTTGGGTGGTTCCAGCTCGATTAATAGCATGGTTTATATTCGTGGCAATAAAAATGATTATGACAGCTGGGCAGCTTTAGGCTGTGAGGGTTGGTCATATCAAGATGTGCTACCTATCTTTAAAGCTTTAGAGCGGAATTTAGCCGGACAAAACCCTGAGTATCATGGCTTTACGGGTGAATTGAATGTGGTTAATCCGCAAGATACCAATGAATTAGCGCATCATTTTGTACAAGCAGGTGCTGCAGCACAACTGCCTGAAAATACTGATTTTAATGCAGAAACTCAACTTGGCTTGGGGATTTACAACGTCACTCAGAATCAAGGGGTGCGTGTCAGTAGTTATACCGCTTTTATTGAACCGATTCGGCAACGCCCGAATTTAACTGTACTAACCCATACCGAGGTTTTTAAATTACACCTTACGCAAGATCGCGTGACGGGCGTAGAGATTGAGCGAGAGGGTGTGCGTAGTAGCTTGCACTGCACTCGCGAAGTGATTTTAAGTGCTGGTGCGATTGCCTCACCACGGATTCTGTTAGCATCTGGCATTGGTTCTCAACACGAATTAAAAGCCCTTGGCCTTGAATGCAAACAGCATCTGCCAGGCGTCGGGGAAAATCTACAAGATCATATTGATAGTATGGTTACTGTACGCTCCCCCAAGCCCGTTTCTATTGGTATTTCATGGGCTAGCTTGCTACCCCATATTTTACCCGCCCCTTTTCAATATTGGTTAAGGCGCAAAGGCTGGTGGACGACCAATTATGTAGAGGCCGGTGGCTTTGCCAAAACTAAATATGCCGCTTCCGCCCCTGTGGGAAGTGCAGCTGCTGATCCTGATGTACAATTCCATTTCACGCCGATTTTCCGTAGCTATCGTGGACGCAAACTAGAAATGGGGCATGGCTATTCACTATTTACTTGCGTACTGCGCCCTGAAAGTAAAGGCACGGTAAAACTAGCCAATGATGGTCGCTTTAAAAATGTTTTGATCGACCATAACTTCTTCTCAGCAGAACAGGATCAAAAGGTTTTGATTGAGGCTGTGAAAAAAGCCCGTGAAGTGCTCGCCTCGCCTGCCTTCGATACAGTACGGGGTGAAGAAATGGCCCCCACCCCCAGCATTCAAACTGATGAGCAGATTCTTGAATATTTGCGTCAGACAGCCAGCACAGTGTTTCATCCTGTCGGGACTTGCAAGATGGGAGTAGATGAGATGGCCGTGGTAAACCCACAAACTTTAAAAGTTAGAGGGATGCAGAACTTGCGCGTGATAGATGCCTCCATCATGCCTAAACTGATCAGTGGCAATACTTCCGCTCCTAGCATGATGATTGGCGAGAAAGGCGCACGAATGATTTTGGCAGAAGCACCATGAGGCAAACTACTGCACTCTTAATCATTGATATGCAGCACTGTATGAGTAAGGCCGTTATACCTGAACGCAATAATCCAGAAGCGGAAGCCCAAATCCAAGACCTTCTTAGTGCTTGGCGATTAGCCAATTGGCCAGTGATTCACCTACATCATATTTCCCGCGAAGCAAACTCTGGCTTTCGGCCTAGCCAAGCGGGTGCTGCCTTTCAATCTGAATTTGAACCTCGTGCGGATGAAGCAATTTTTGAGAAAAATCGCCCAGATGCTTTTTGTAATACCGGATTAGAACGCTGGTTACATGTGCGCGGGATACAGGGTTTAGTCATTACCGGTGTGAGCACCAATAATTCGGTGGAAGCGACTGCACGCTCGGCAGGCAACTTGGGCTTCACGACCTATGTGGTTGCGAATGCCTGTTTCACCTTTCCCAAACTGGATTATCGCGGTGTATTACGCAGTGCCGATGAGGTACATGCAATGTCCTTGGCAAATCTAGCGGATGAATATGCTGAAATTATCACAAGCTCAGACTTGCTGAAATTAATGGCTGCATTCTGATACTGACCTGACAGTTACTCAGCCTATTTGCAGCGGGCTTGGTGAACTGCCAAGCTCAATAAACCTTGATACTTTAACAGGAAACTAGGCATGTTGGATTGGAAACAAGTTCTTCATCTCAGTCAGAAGGGTAATTTGCCGCCCGATCGGGTTGTCAACAAAACTGATCAGGAATGGCGAGCACAACTCAGCCCTGAGCAATATCAAGTCACCCGCCAACACGGCACTGAACGCCCCTTCAGTTCAGAAATGTGTAGTTTATTTGAACCGGGGCTTTATGCCTGTATCTGCTGTGGCAATTTATTATTTGATGCAAATCAGAAATTCGATTCAGGTACAGGTTGGCCGTCGTTCACTCAGCCTGTGCAAGAGAATGCGATTGCTTATCATGCAGATCGCTCCTATGGCATGTTTCGTGTAGAAACCCTATGTAATACCTGTGAAGCACATTTAGGTCATGTATTCCCTGATGGCCCAGCCCCTAGTGGATTGCGCTACTGTATGAATGCAGTGGCTTTGCAAAAAGTGCAGGAGACTCCACATGACTAATCCGACAGCTCAGCTAGAAACAGCGACTTTTGGTGGCGGTTGCTTTTGGTGTACAGAAGCGATATTTCAACAATTACAGGGTGTTGAGCAAGTTATTAGTGGCTATAGTGGCGGACAGATGCTGAATCCTGATTATCGCAGTGTTTGCACAGGGTCGACCGGACATGCAGAAGTGATTCAAATTCAATTTGATCCCCGTCAAATCAGTTATGCGGACTTGGTAAGTATACATTTAGCCACCCATGATCCGACTACCTTGAACCGCCAAGGAGCAGATCGTGGCACTCAATATCGCAGCGTGATCTTTACTCACACCCCTGAACAGCAAGCGGCTGCTCAGCAAGTATTAACAGACATGCAAGCCAATTTTGACGCTCCTATCGTGACTCAAATCATGCCTGCCGCAACCTTCTATGCGGCCGAAGACTATCACCAAAATTATTATCAGAGCAATCCACAGGCAGGCTACTGCCAAGCCGTGATTAACCCCAAACTGAGTAAAGCACGAGCGCTTTTTCGAGGTAATTTAAAAACCTAAAAGAGACTCAGGGTATATATACTTGTTGATATACCGATTGATCTGGTTTTATGAGCTTGAGATAAACTAGTTGAAGCTCTAAGAAAAAAAGCCTTAGCTCAGTTAAGAGCTAGGGTTTTATTGGGACGGCGAGACTCGAACTAATTATATAAAACAAACAGTTAATAGTTTTAAGCTAATTTCATATACCCGTTTATATACCTGTTTGTGAAAGTACCCTCTTCCTACCCTACCCCAATAAATCGCTTTTTGGCTTGCAGACGCTTTCCCGCACTGTATGCGGTCAAGCATCTTGGCTGAGCGTTGTTTAATCAGTTTGCC
>JBJOOT010000106.1:0-12139 GCA_046051185.1 Pseudomonadota bacterium
AGTTGTTTATTTGGCAACGGCTTTATTCTTTGGCAGCTTGATCATTATGATCCTAGCGATTCAACTCCAACCTGAATTGGTTTATTCGGTTATTGATGGCCAACAGCTTGTGATGATGGAGGAGATGTATGATCCAAACAATCGCTCTCGGTTTGGGCGTGAACGTGAAGCCGATAGCGATGTCCTAATGTTTGGTTTTTATATTCGCAATAATACGGGGATAGGCTTTCAAACCTTTGCGGGTGGTTTGGCTTTTGGCTTAGGGACGGTATTTTTTTTATTATATAATGGCTTAGTGATTGGAGCGATTGCTGGGCATTTAACACAAATTGGTTATATAGAAACTTTCTGGGGCTTTGTCGCAGGGCATAGTGCGTTTGAGCTAACGGCCATTGTGTTATCAGGTGCAGCGGGTTTAAAGCTGGCCGAAGCGCTATTCATACCTGGGCGTAAATCACGCCGTTTAGCCTTGCTTGATAATAGTCGGATTGCGATTCAGATTGTTTATGCCGCTGCTTTATTATTTTTAATGGCTGCTTTTGTCGAAGCCTTTTGGTCTTCACAAGCCGTCATTCCCCCACTTGTTAAATACCTAGTCGGTATCAGCTTTTGGATCTTAGTAATTTTATACTTCCTGCGTGTCGGGCGCGAGCAGCAGGGATGAAATAATGCAATTAACGGATTTAAGCATTCAAGTTCGGCAACGTTCTGCTTGGGAGGCGATTGATTTAGGCTTTGCCCTAGTACAACAGTATTGGCGTACTGTAATCGTCCCGTATACTTTATTAGTACTCTGCATTGCTATTCCTGTTTGGCTAATATTACCTGAGTCTTATTTATGGGTTTCTAGCTTGATTATTTGGTGGCTTAAACCTCTTTATGATCGTTTAATTCTGTATATTCTAAGCCGGCAATTATTTAATCAAACCACCACTACTGCCGAAGCCTTTTCAGCCTTACCACAATTAATTTTTCATACAGGCTTATGGAGTGCTTTGAGTTATCGACGCTTCTCATTTTCACGTAGTTATAATTTAGCTATTTGGCAATTAGAAGGTTTAAGAGGTTCAGTACTTAAAGAGCGTCAAGCCTTGATTTATCTACAAGGACATAGTAATGCCGTTTGGCTGACCATTGGCTGTGTCCATTTAGAATGGATTATCTTATTTTCTTTATATGCATTGATTCTCATGCTTGACCCTAGTGGAACAACTTGGGAGCATATTAAAGGCTTATTTCGGGGTGATTTAGATATGGACACCCAATATTGGCACTCTTTATTAGATTTTATTTTTTTGATTTTAACTATTTTAGTGATTGAACCTTTTTATGTGGCTGCGGGCTTCATGCTGTATATTAATCGCCGCACGCAATTAGAGGCTTGGGATCTTGAAATCGCTTTCCGTAATTTAGGGGAACGCTTAACTGAGCTGACTCAAGCAGGTCGCTCGCTCCTTGCTAGCCTGATGCTGTTTCTAGCTATTAGTATACTAGGACTTAGCTTAGCGCCACCAATTCATGCACAGTCCCTAAGCAAAACTGAAACTAAGAATGAGATATTAGCCCCAGAACGCCTGCCTGCGGAACAAGCCACGACCCAAATTAATCAAGTGATGCAATTAGAGGAATTAAGTAATCGACGTAAAATTAATACTTGGCTGCCTAAAGATAAAAGCACTCAGCAAGACGATGAAAATCAACTACCGAAAGATTTTATTCAATTAATGGCTAGCCTGTTAAAAACCTTGCTGTGGATTGGAGTTATTCTTGCGCTTATTTTAGCTTTGATCTATCGCCATAAAATTCTCGCACTTCTATCTCCCTTACAGAAACCCGCCCAATCATCGATCATCCCCGAGGTTTTATTTGGTTTAGATATTCGTCCTGCTTCCTTGCCAGAGGATATTGCAGGCACTGCTCGCCAATTGTGGGAAGCAGGCCATGCCCGTGAAGCGCTGAGCTTATTATATCGAGGGGCCTTAGTCATCTTAACGCATCAAGAGCAATTGGCTATTCATGCCAGTCATACAGAAGGGGATATTCTGCAGCTCGCTAAACCGATCACTGCCCCTGAACGTTATGCTTATCTACGCAAGCTCACTCAGCTTTGGCAAACCATCGCCTATGCTCACCGAACCCCTAAGGCCAGCGAGCTACTGCCATTGTTTGAAGCTTGGTCTAGCTTCCAAACACCGCGTGTAGCGCAAATCTCTTCTGAGGTGAGCTCATGAAATGGCAAAATTTAATGATCGGCTTATTAGCAGTCGTAATTTTTATAGTCGGTTGCTTGTGGTTTTTACAACATTATGAACTTAAAGAAATGGATAGTTATACCGGCTATCGAGGTGAAGCCCGCACCAATGATCTTTTTGCAGCACGCTTATTCCTAAAACGCATGGGGATTCCTGCTAGTCGTGAAGATGGTTTAACTCAACTGCCTGATACCGAAACTGTGATTGTGCTAGATACAGGACGCTATACCCTGTCACCACAAAAGATCCAGCGACTCTTAGCATGGGTCGCTGAGGGTGGGCATCTGATCACTCGGGCGCGGGTCGATTATGCAAGTGAAACAGCATTAACCACCGATGAAACTGAGCAGCAAAAACCCGATACGGAAGATCGTGATGCTCTCCAACAAGCATTAGGAGTTGAAATTGGTGCAGCTCAAATGCTTGATGAGGAAGAGCTACCGTTTCAATTACAACTTCCAAACCAAACCAAACCTTTGAATTTAGATATTAGCTTTTTTAATGAGCTGCTTACTCAAAATCCAGCAGCTAAGATTTATCAGGCCAATAACAAAAACTTCCTCTTACAAATTACTTATGGGCAAGGCTTAATTAGTTTAGCTGCTAGTTTAGAATTTGCTGAAAATCACCAAATTGATGCTGCGCAGCATGCCGAGTTCTTTTGGTGGCTTTTACATAGCCATCACCCTCAGTTCAAACAAGTATGGTTAGTCAATCATGATACCTTGCCCGCTCTCAGCACTTTGTTAAGGCAATATGCTTGGCCGGTTTTATTGATGTTAGCCTTATTATTAGTTGCTATTTTTTGGGCGTTGATTCCACGGTTTGGGGCTTTTATTCCTGAGCCAGCCCCTGAACGACGTCGTATTTTAGAGCATATTAAAGCCAGTGGACAATTCATGTGGCAACGCCAAGCCCACGGTCAAGAACAATTATTAGCCGCGACTCGCTATGCAATACGGCAAGCCGCCCGCAGCCGTATTCCCGGTTGGCAATGGTTAGATGCTCAACAACAAACTGAACAACTGGCCGCTTACTTACAACTGACGCCGGATCAAGCTTCATCCCTGCACCCTTTACTCACCGCAACTAAGCTTGCGGAGGCTGATTTTATCCGCTTGGTACAACTTGCTAATTCGCTAAGGAAAACAACATGAATGCAACTCTGCCCACTCCACGTTTGAGTTTGGAGCAAGCCAGCCGTTTAGCTGAGCAAATTCATACCGAGATTGCCAAAGCCCTGATTGGCCAACAAGCCGTCATCCGTGAAACCTTGATTGCTTTATTAGCCGGTGGCCATGTTTTAATTGAGGGTGTCCCCGGCTTAGGAAAAACTTTATTAGTCCGCGCCTTGGCAAAAACTATCGCTGGCCAATTTGCCCGTATTCAATTCACTCCCGATTTAATGCCTGCAGATATTAGCGGACATGTATTATTTGATATGCATAATCAGCGCTTTGATGTACGGAAAGGCCCTGTTTTTACCCATCTACTCCTCGCCGATGAAATTAATCGCGCTCCTGCCAAAACGCAATCAGCACTCCTAGAGGTTATGCAAGAACAGCAAGTGACCATTGAAGGTACGGCTTATCCTGTTCCCTTACCGTTTATGACTTTAGCCACCCAAAACCCTTTGGAGCAAGAAGGTACTTATCCTTTACCAGAAGCACAACTCGACCGTTTCTTATTAAAAATCTATATTGGCTATCCCAGCCTAGAAGAAGAGATTGCAATGGTCAATGCGGTTACCAATCAGCAAGTGGGGGATCGTTTTCAATTAGATCAATTGCAAGCCATCGTTACTCCTGAAGCGGTTTCTGCTATGCAACAGGTGACTGCACAGATTGCTGTCGATCAAGCCGTTGTCGATTATGCCACTCGGATTACGCAAGCAACACGCCAAGGCCAAGGTTTACGCTTTGGTGCAGGCCCTCGAGGCAGTATTGCCCTAGTACGTGCTGCTCGAGCACATGCTTTATTAGAAGGGCGTGATTTTGTTCACCCTGATGATATTAAACAAATTGCATTACCCGTGTTGCGGCATCGAGTATCACTTGCACCTGAAATGGAGTTGGAAGGCTATAACAGCGATCATGTCTTGAATGCGGTACTAGAAAAAACGGAAGCACCGCGCCAATGATTTTGCCTGCCCGTCGCAGCTTTTATTTAATTGCGGCTAATCTAGGATTAGCCCTTTTGGTCAGTTTGTTTCCAAGTGGACTGGGGCTTTGGTATGGAGCTTTAGGTCTCAGCCTTAGCGCTTGGCTCGTGGATGCCCTTTTAGCCTTACGCAAATATGATTTGACAATTGAACGCTTTCTAGCCAACTCGCTACCGGTTGGCATTCAACAGCAGCTGCGTTTACGCCTTCGCCATACTCATAAGCAAGCGCTGACGGTTATGCTCTATGATCATTATCCAGCGCAAGTACAAGCGCAGGGTTTACCTTTAAAACTGAGTATCCCCGCCGGAGAGTATGCTGAACCTCGTTATAGCATTCTACCCTTGGAACGGGGCAAGTATTGCTTCCCCAAAATTCAAGTACGGGTGCTCTCGCCGCTTCAACTATGGTGGCATGATTATTCCTTAGCGGTCGAATCGGAGATACGTATTTATCCTAATTTTGCCGCTCTAGCCCAATATGCTTTATTAGCCACAGACAATCACCTAAGCCATTTAGGAATTATGAAGCGGCGGCGACGGGGTGAGGGGCAAGACTTTCATCAATTACGAGAATATCGAGCAGGTGATAGCCTAAGGCAAATTGATTGGAAAGCTAGCGCCCGTATGCATAAAGCGATCTCACGCGAATATCAAGATGAACGTGATCAAGATATTATCTTTCTGATTGACTGTGGACATCGAATGCAAGCCAAGGACGGTGAGCTATCCCATTTTGATCATACCTTGAATGCTGTGTTGCTGATGGCTTATGTGGCACTTAAGCAAGGCGATGCCGTCGGTTTAGCTACTTTTGGCGGTACTGAGCGCTGGTTACCTGCCAAAAAAGGTCAACTGAGTTTAAATCAAATACTCAATACTTTGTATGATTTACAACCCAGCTTACAAGCACCAGATTACAGCCAAGCCGCCGCCCAACTGTTAATTCGTCATAAGAAACGCGCTTTAGTCATTCTGATCAGCAATTTACGAGACGAAGACACAGATGATTTACTACCCGCCCTCAATTTACTTAGAAAACGCCATCTCTTATTGCTAGCCAGTATGCGTGAACAAGCACTCGATCAAGCTTTAGAACCGACGGTCGATCAATTAGAAGTGGCTATTGAACAGGCTGCTACCCAACACTATTTACATTTACGTCAACAGACTTTAGAGCGCGTGCGGGCTACAGGTAGTTTATGCTTGGATGTTCCCCCTACGGAGTTATCCTCGCAATTGATTAATCGCTATTTAGAAATTAAGCGTAGTGGCGTTTTATAGCCGATATACTTCATACTATTTGTATTTGCTGCCATTGTGGGATTTTTTATACAATCCTGAATGTCTTGAGAGCATTTTTTAAGAAAATTCATCTGAAAATTCACAAACTCAAATCGTGAGGCCGACTTGTCTAGCTTAGCTATGAATAGGAAGATTGCTACTTTTGAACTAGGTAACACCCCAGCTGTATGCTAAGACCAGAACATATCAGAGCCTTACGCCAACACGGGTTTCCCCCCGAAATAGTCTTGGTTAGTTTCGATGCTACGACTATTCAACGGGGGGTGCACTATTTTGAAGCCAAGCGAGTAATTGAACTCACTAGTGAATTTACTAGTTTAACGGAAGTGCGTTTAAAGGGTCTCGTCCTTGGTAATAGTAAATACAGTACCGATGTTTTACTGGACTTAAATCAGCATCAAGTCTTTAGTACTTGTACTTGCCCTGTTGGGCATCAATGCAAACATGCTGTAGCAACGCTACTACAATACGTGGGTGATCGTATTCAAAATGTAGCATCTAAGACGCCTACTGAAAAAATCGAAGAACCGACGGCTATTCAGCTGTGGCTAGCTGATTTGAATACCGCTTTGCAACCGGCAGAAGTTTCATCCACTGATGAAATGTCTGATTCAACTCGAATGGAGTTGATTTATCTTTTGGAGCAAAAGAATAAGCTCAGTAATCGCGTTGAGCTTAATCCACGCAAAGCCGCTCGCTTAAAAAGAGGGGGTTATGGGCAGGCGTATCAAGTGCAATTAGAAGACTTAGTTTACGCTTGGAAAAATCACTCTTTTCATTATCAGGAAATTGATGCCCATATTAGCCAGTTGATTGTACCTCATCAGAACTATTACAGCCCCAGTACTCGTCAATTAGAACTAAAAGGTCGGGTAGGCCTAATAGCCCTAGAGATGCTCTTAAAAACTGGCCGAGCCTTTTGGAAAACCACTGAACATCCTCCTTTAAAAGCAGGTGCTGCTCGTCACTTAGATATTTATTGGGAGGAAAAAGGCAATACTAATCATATTCGTCATCGCACAACCCCAGCAATTCAAGATTATTTTTGGCTGGAGCAACTCTATTATATTGACCAAATACGTGGTGAAGTGGGCATATTAGAACATGGCCTGCTCAGTAGCGCACAAGTGCTTAAATTATTAAACGCCCCACCTATCCCCACTAAAGAAGCTCATCAAGTCAGTCAGCGCTTATTAGATATTTTACCCGAAGCTGAAATTCCCTTACCGGATGCTAGCATGAACCCTCAGCTCATCGAGGTTGCCGAACTAGTACCTATTGCGCATCTCTTGCTTTATATGCCGGATGAGGCAAACACAAGCTTTGGGCAACATCGTTTGCGTTTAAGTTTCAAATACGGAGAGCATCAACTCAGCAATTACAGTACGCAGCGCATTCAAACCGTGCGCGAAGCACAGATTCGCTATCGGATTCAGCGGGATCTTGAGTTTGAGCAAGCGGCCTTAGCGCAATTACAAAGCTGGGGTTTTGCAGGGACTGAGCAAAATCCACTGGAATTACTTGTACCTAGCGATAATCCGAGCTTACAGGCTTTATCTTGGAATTATTTACTAGAACAAGGCCTAGCTAATTTAGAATTAGAAGGTTGGGAAATTGAATACGCGGATAATTTTAGCCTCGAATTCACCACTATTAATGATTGGGAAGCGGAACTAGCACGTAATGGCGAAAATTGGTTTGAAATCAGTTTAGGTTTTGTTATCGATGGCAAGCGCATTAATTTATTACCGATTTTGGTGGATATGATTGCGCAAATGCAAGATCCGCAAGCACTCAAGAAATTTCTCCACGATCAAAAATATCTACTGATTCCATTGGATGATAAGCATTGGGTAAAACTTGATTCACAGCGCCTTACCCAAATTCTCGATACATTAATCGAGCTATATGATCATGCCCCGCTAACTGCTGAAGGTAATCTACTCCTCCATCAGGTTCAGGGTTTAGGTCTAACAGAGCTTTTAAACGCGAGTCATTTAACTTGGAAAGGCGCGGATGAATTACGTTCACTCAGTCATCAACTCATCCATTTTCAAGGTATTAAGCCCGTTAAGTTACCGGATCATTTACAAGCCGAGTTACGCCTCTATCAATACGAGGGTTTAAACTGGTTGCAGTTTTTACGGGAATATCAGTTCAATGGTGTCTTAGCCGATGATATGGGCTTAGGGAAAACCCTACAGGCTTTAGCCCATTTATTACTTGAAAAAGAAGCAGGACGAGCCGATCGACCGAGTTTAGTGATCGCTCCCACTAGCTTAATGAGTAATTGGCGACGCGAAGCCGAGAAATTTACCCCGACCCTCAAAGTTCTAACCCTGCATGGTCCTGAGCGCGAACAATATTTTGAGCAGCTCAAGGATTATGATCTGATACTGACAACCTATGCTTTAGTCTTGCGGGATGAAGATCATTATCGGCAGCATGAATTTCATTATTTAATTTTGGATGAAGCGCAAGCGATTAAAAATGCTAAGGCCAAAACCACTCAAGTCATTTACGAGTTCAATGCTCGCCATCGTTTATGCTTGACAGGTACACCGATGGAAAATCATCTTGGTGAATTATGGTCTATGTTCCGCTTTTTAATGCCCGGCTTTTTAGGTGCATTGGATCGTTTTGGACGGCTATTTCGTGTACCTATCGAGAAGCAAGGTAATCTAGATCGTCAAGCACAATTACGCAAACGCCTGCAACCTTTCATGCTGCGTCGTACTAAAGAGCATGTTGCTAAAGAATTGCCACCTAAAACTGAAATCATTCGCACCGTCGCCTTAGAAGGTGAACAGCGTGACTTATATGAAAGTGTGCGCTTAGCAATGGATAAAAAACTACGTGCAGAAATCAATCAAAAAGGCTTTGCTCGTAGCCAAATCATGATTTTGGACGCCCTCTTAAAATTGCGCCAAGTGTGCTGCGATCCGCGTCTTTTGAAATTGGACAGTGCTCAAGGTATTAAAGCTTCCGCCAAACTTGAAATGCTGATGGAAATGCTGATTGAGATGCTCGATGAAGGCCGAAAAGTACTGCTCTTTTCGCAATTTACTTCCATGCTCGAACTGATTGAACAAGAGTTGGTAAAAAATAATATTCACTTTAGCAAGCTGACTGGGCAAACTCGTGACCGTGAAACCGCAATTAATACTTTCCAAGAGGGTAAGGCTCAAGTTTTTTTAATTAGTTTAAAAGCGGGTGGAACAGGTTTGAACCTAACGGCCGCTGATACCGTCATTCATTACGATCCTTGGTGGAATCCTGCTGTGGAACAACAAGCCACGGATCGTGCCTATCGGATTGGTCAAGACAAACCGGTCTTTGTTTATAAACTGCTTACTGAAGATACCGTTGAAGAAAAGATTCTGAAATTGCAAGAGCGTAAACAGTCACTTGCAGAGGGTGTCTATACGGGTAGCAATCCAACAGAGGCGAGTTTTAATCAAGAAGATTTACTGGATTTATTAAAACCTTTAAATCTGTCTTGAGGCCTTTCAGCTTCAAAAACTTACCGTTTGTCGCTTTTTTTCTTAGTTTGGTAGGTAATTTGCGTACTTTATCAACATTTTTTCTAAACTTTGAACGATTTCTCAACTATAGTTTGGCGGGAAATTTCTACTAACAATATGGAGATTAGATAATGAGCATGCTCAGTGAGTTTAAAGCCTTTATTATGCGAGGTAATGTTGTCGATCTGGCTGTCGGTGTGATTATTGGTGCTGCTTTTGGCAAAATTGTCACTTCATTAGTCAATGATATTCTTATGCCTCCCATCGGTATGCTATTAGGGGGTGTCAATTTCACCGACCTCTCGATTTCCCTCGATAGTGCAGGCAAAGTTGTAATCAAATACGGCGCATTTATTCAGACAGTTGTTGATTTCTTAATTATTGCGGCTGCTATTTTCGTCATCGTAAAGCTTGTGAATAAAGTCCAAAAACCTAAAGAAGCACCCCCTGCTGGCCCTACTCAAGAAGAGTTATTGACCCAGATTCGGGATATTTTGAAAAACAAGTAAACCACCACCACACCTCATTACTTGGCCTAGGGCTAAATACTAATTTTTAGCCCTAGAGCAAACCACGTTCTGCAAATGAAACCACCTGCTCCCCTACTACAAAATGATCTAAGACCCGCACATCAATCAAAGCCAAAGCCTCTTTTAATTGTTGCGTAATCCGCTGATCGGCCTGACTCGGTTCAGCAATACCTGAAGGATGATTATGTGCAAAGATCACCGCCGCTGCATTATGCTTGAGAGCCGTCCGCACCACTTCACGCGGATGGATCGTGGCATTATCAATCGTACCGTGAAACATTTCTTCGTATTGAATCACTTGATGGCGATTATCTAAAAATAAACAAGCAAAGACTTCCGCAAGCTTGTGACGCAAGCGAGTACTCAAATAAAAGCGTACTGAATCAGGATCAGACAAAGCCGCTCCCCGCTCTAAACGCTCTTGCAGATAGCGGCTGGACATTTCTAATACGGCTTGGAGTTGTACATATTTGGCTTGACCTAAGCCATTGGCCTGACAAAAATGCGTTTCATCGGCCTCAAACAAAGCACGCAAGCTACCAAATTCATGCAATAATTCGCGAGCTAAATCAACGGCTGTTTTGCCACGAGTACCTGTGCGCAAAAAAATTGCTAGTAATTCAGCATCAGAAAGGGCTTGAGCGCCACGCAATAATAATTTTTCGCGGGGACGTTCATCAGCTGGCCAATTTTTTATTGGTATCATAAGACTCAGTGATGGGGTTAAAACGGACTGATTGTATGACACTCCAAGGTAAACAGATTCTTTTAGGGATAAGTGGCGGCATTGCTGCTTATAAAGCGGCTGAGCTTACTCGCCTCCTCACGAAAGCGGGTGCACAAGTGCGTGTGTGTATGACGTCGGCTGCTTGTGAGTTTATTACTCCCTTGACCTTGCAAGCGCTCTCCGGTCATCCTGTGCACACCACCTTGCTTGATCCAAGCGCTGAAGCAGGAATGGGGCATATTGAACTCGCCCGTTGGGCGGATCATATTTTAATTGCCCCCGCGACGGCTGATCTGATCGCACGTCTAGTCGTAGGTCGAGCGGATGATCTTTTAACGACGCTCTGTTTAGCCTCTGCTGCCCCTTTGAGTATCGCACCGGCGATGAATCAGCAAATGTGGAAACATAGCGCCACTCAACACAATATTCAGTGTTTAAAACAACGCGGCGTACAAATTCTAGGGCCCGATCAAGGAGTACAAGCCTGTGGTGATCTAGGGCCGGGGCGGATGCTAGAGCCTGCCGCCCTCCTACAAGCAATGCTCGATATTTATCAAGCTACCGAATTACCATTAACAGGTTGTCATATTCTCATTACCGCAGGGCCGACTCGTGAGCCTATTGATCCGGTGCGCTTTATCACCAATCGTAGCTCGGGCAAAATGGGTTATGCCGTTGCAGAAGCAGCGCGTGATTTAGGTGCAAAAGTAACACTCGTCTCAGGCCCGGTACATTTAAATGCCCCTGATCGAGTCCAACGCATTGCTGTAGAAACCGCTCAACAAATGCTAGAAGCTTGCCAAAACTTTGTTCAAGAAGCTGATATCTTTATTGCTACGGCTGCCGTTGCGGATTACACGCCTTTAGAAGTGGCCGCTGAAAAAATCAAAAAATCGACAGATACATTCAGCTTAACACTGAGCAAAACAACAGATATTTTAGCTACTTTAAGCCTTGCGAATCCCCGACTTTTTAGTGTTGGCTTTGCGGCTGAAACGCATGAACTGATCAGCTATGCACGTAGCAAATTAGAACGTAAGGGTTTAAAGATGATTGCAGCTAATTTAGTGGGGGCGGGCAAAGCCTTTGATCAAGACCAAAATGCCCTAGAAGTTATTTGGCAGGGCGGCTCGACTTCTTTGCCAGAAATGGATAAAAAGCAACTGGCACAAGCACTGATGCAATTAATCAATACCCATTATCAAACTTGGAAACATGCAGAGAGTCAAGATGGCACGCATTGAATATAAAATCCTCGACCCACGCATAGGTCAAGTCTTTCCTTTGCCCAGCTATGCGACCAGTGGCTCAGCAGGCATGGATTTACGCGCTTGCCTCGATCAAGCTTTAATCCTGAAGGCAGGGGAAACGCAATTGATTCCAACGGGGCTTGCGATTCATATTGGTGACCCTCATTTAGCCGCTGTCATTTTACCCCGCTCAGGCTTGGGTCATAAGCAGGGGATTGTACTTGGGAATCTAGTGGGTTTGATTGACTCTGATTATCAAGGTGAGTTAATGATTTCTTGTTGGAACCGTGGGCAGCAAAGTTTTGTCATAGAACCGGGTGAACGCATTGCGCAAATCGTATTTGTACCGGTGTTACAAGTCGAATTAGCTGCTGTTGAGGCATTTGATCAA
>JBJOOT010000107.1:0-12082 GCA_046051185.1 Pseudomonadota bacterium
ACACAGCTACTTTCCGCACTCCCACGCCCAACTCGCCCGCGTAATTGGTGTAATTGGGAAAGTCCTAAACGTTCAGCATTTTCAATAATCATAATCGAAGCATTCGGTACATCGACCCCAACTTCAATCACGGTCGTGGCAACTAAGAGCTGTAATTGATTGACTTTGAAAGCTTGCATAATCCGCTCTTTTTCACTCGGATGGAGGCGGCCATGAATTAAACCAATTTCAATATCCGGTAGCTGCTCGCGTAACAATATCGCAGTATCTTCAGCCGCTTGGCATTGCAAAACCTCGGATTCATCAATCAGTGTGCACACCCAATAGATTTGGCAACCGCGTTGGCAGGCTTTTTCTACACGGCGAATTAAGCGCTCCCGATGATCATTGCTTAATTGCACCGTTTTGATCGGCGTGCGTCCAGGGGGAAGTTCATCAATAATCGAATAATCCAAATCCCCATAGGCGGTCATGGCTAAGGTGCGTGGAATGGGGGTCGCCGTCATGACTAATTGATGGGGATAATAATCACCTTGTTTGCCCTTTTCGCGTAGCGCTAAGCGTTGATGCACGCCAAACCGATGTTGCTCATCAATAATAATCAAGCCAAGTTGTAAGAATTCGACCGTGCGTTGGAACAGAGCATGTGTACCAATCGCGATATGTCCAATCCCAAGCAAGAGATTTTCGACTTGGCGGCGGCGCTGTTTGGGGGTCTGATGACCCGAGATATAAACCACATCCAAACCCAGTGGTTCTAACCAAGCACAGAAATTACGATAATGTTGCTCGGCGAGTAGTTCGGTAGGTGCCATTAAGGCGACTTGATAGCCATTGGTGATGGCATGTAAAGCCGCTGCGACCGCTACTAAGGTTTTTCCTGAACCCACATCGCCTTGCACTAAACGATTCATGGGGCTGGTTAAGGTCAAATCACGACTGATTTCATGGATGACCCGGATTTGAGCTTGCGTGGGCGCAAAGGGGAGGCGCTTGAGTAATTGCTGAAATAGCTGATTTGGCTCTTGCATGCGTGGGGCTTGAACTTGATTAATTTGATGGCGTGCTTGTTGTACACCTAATTGATGGGCAAGTAGCTCCTCAAAAATCAAGCGCTGCTGAACGGGGTGACGACCCTCTAATAACTGGCGGCTGGCCAGTTCGCTGGGAGGTTGATGTAATAAACGAAGGCAATCAGCCAACGGGGGGAACTGATATTCCCTCACTAGGGCGGGGGGCAATAACTCTTCTAGTTCGTGGACTTGTTCTAACGCCAATTTAATGAGACGGCTCAAACTACGTTGCTGCATACCCTCGGTACTGGGATAAGTCGGAGTGAGGGTGTTCTCTAAAGGCGGTAATTCGCCTGAACTAACCAAGCGATATTCGGGATGCACCATTTCTAGTTTGCCCCCTGCTTGGCGGACTTCACCAAAGCAGCGAATATAAGCACCTTTACTTAAGCTATGCTTTTGCCCTTGCGTGAAATGAAAAAAACGCAAAGTCAGTAAACCCGTGCCATCGGAAATATAACAAAGCAGCATTTTGCGCGAGCGGTTGACGACTTCAGTGAGTTCAATTTCCCCTTCAATCGTGACTTCCTGTTCGACGCGCAAACTTCCAATCGGATAAATACGGGTGCGATCTTGATAACGCAAGGGCAAGTGAAATAGCAAATCGACCACCCGCAAGATACCTAAACGCAATAGCTTTTCGGCAGTGGCTTCATTCACCCCTTTTAAAGCGGTTACAGGTTGGTATAAAAGCTTGGAAGTGGCTGATTCAGTCATGGCTAGAGTTTACTACAGTCTGTCTAGTTGTTGCGCTCTTTGTGTTGAGCCGCCTAAATTCGCAGAAATACGCTAGTATCCATGCAGGTCATACCAACCACTACCTATTCACGAGTCTAGGATTGAACAGTTTAAATCGAGAGCCCACCATAGATAATACGTCCGATAAGGCGCGATGTCGTGAAATGCTAGGGCAATTTGTTGAGCAGCGCGGTGATAAGGGCGCGAAGTTATTATCTGTGCTTAGCACTTATATTCAAACCTGCACCTATCGGTATTATCCGCTGAGTCGGGAAGATCAGCAGGAAATTCTGCAAGAAACGGCCATTAAGATTCTTAAGCATTATCAAGCATTGCAAGGCTTGTGCAGTGCTTGGCTATTTTCCATAGTCCGCAATGAATATATTGATCGGCTGCGGCAGCATCAGGCCAAGAAAAAAGTGTTTGAGCCAGACCTTGAGGGCACACTAGTCCCACTGGCCGAAGCATCAACGGTATCATTCGCTTTGGCCGATCAGGAGTTATATAGCCAAATTGATTGTTTGGAGCGGGTATTTGATGAAATTGCCCAGCAACCTACAGGGGCGGCGGATATAGCGATTTATACCGATTATGTGCAAGGTTTGAGTAATGGTGAAATTGCAAAGCGGACTGGGCGCACCAGTGCTGCGATTGCGAAGCGTTTATCCGGTTTGCGTGAGCGAGTTTGGCAGTTAAAACAGGAGCTATGCTAATGGCAGGCCAAGGTGAGCAGGATTCAAATGAGCAAACAGCTTGGGAGGAAGTCGTTTCAGGTAAGCGTTTGCCCGTCGCAGGCCAATGGGCTGATGAAGAGGCTGAATCTGTACGTCAAGCCTTATTATGGCGACAAGCCCGTGAACAAACCGCCATGATTACGCCCGAGCAAGCTGCCGCTTTTTATCAGCGTACGGAGCAATTACGCCGCAAGCGTTTAAGACCCGCACGAGGCAAAACGATTGGCTTATTAGCTTTGGCAGGTTTAGGTTTATTGGGGCTAGGTTTAGGCTTAGGTTGGTGGCTATCGCATTCAGAGCCTGTGTCTACTCCAACGGTTACCGCTATCAGTAGTGGATCGCCGATGCTTCCGCCTGCTACCCCCCCGACCGATATGCCACAAATGATTGAGCTGCCTGCAGGTCAGTTCACGATGGGCTGTACGGCTGGTTGGGATGATCAATTGGGAGGGTGTCGCGAGAATGAATATCCCGCCCATAGCGTGCAAGTAAAAGCCTTTGCGATGGCGCGGCATGAAATTACCGTGCAGCAGTTTCAACGTTTTGTGGAGGCTACCGATTATGTCACAACGGCCGAGTTTCAACAGCAGGGTTGTGCGATTCAGGATTTACACAAACCAAGTGCGTGGATAATGAGTACCAGCCATCATTGGCGTAATCCGGGCTTTCCTCAACAAGCTTTGCATCCTGTAGTCTGTGTGAGTTGGCAGGATGCACAAGCCTATACGCAGTGGCTCGCTAAGGAGACTGGGCAGGCTTATCGCTTACCAACGGAGGCTGAATGGGAGTATGCAGCGCGTGGCGCTAAGATTACAGCCTTTGCTTGGGGCAACCAAGCCGATCACCATTTTGCTAATGTACAAGGGGTTGAAGCTACTGATCAATGGGCGCAAACCGCTCCGGTTGGGCAATTTGCCGCGAATCCATTTGGTTTGCATGATATGGCTGGGAATGTTTGGGAGTGGACAGCAGATTGTTGGCAGGCCAATTATCAAAGCACTGCAAGTGTGGAGCACACTTGCAGCCAAAATGCCTTCCGAGCGCGGCGCGGGGGTGGATGGGATAATGTCCCTGCTAGTGCTCGGTCGGCAGCACGTAGTCCGGCTTCTTTATTAGACCGCAGTTATGTTTTAGGGTTTCGCGTAGCGAAGGATTTACCTTAGCTGTTCTAATTCACCGCACTTCAGCTGAGCTATCTAGTAGCTTCAGCACTACAGACGAAGCTATTTTGAAATCTTTACGGGGTAGGGCAAAATATTTTTGGAAGGGGCGTGTTGGTAACCACGGGCTAAATTTAAGCTGTGGTTTTCTGTGTATGAGCAGTTTGATTATATTAGTTATTTAGCCTCGCATCCTAACTCCTCTTGGATCATAAAAGCCTTGTAAAGAAGCTTCTGCGCTAAAACGTTGACGGGCAATTTCTATTTCAAATTGCGCAGCTCTGATTTTATCGGCGGTAAGTTCGGGGGCATTGACATAACCCATGCCTATGGCTGAGCCGATAGTATGTCCATACATGCCAGAACTGAGATAGCCTAGGATTCTGCCATCCATGATAATCGGTTCGTGGTGATAAAGCAGTGGTTCAGGATCATGTAAGCGGAATTGTACTAAGCGTCGATCCGGCACACCGGCTGTTTGGGTGGCTAAAAAGGCTGTTCGCCCGATAAAGTCTTTGGCATCGGGCTTAGCAGTGAAGGCTAAACCTGCTTGCTGTAAATTATCCGCAGGCCCTATATCATGCCCCCAATGCCGGAAGCCTTTTTCTAAGCGCAAGCTATTCACCGCATGCAGGCCAACATGGCAGATCCCCTCAGCAAGACCCGCTTGCCATAAAGCCTGATAGATTTGTGGCGCATCGGCGGCCGGAATTAATAATTCCCAGCCCAATTCGCCCGTGTAGGATATGCGCTGTAGCCATACTTCAAATCCTGCGACTTTAGTTAAGCAGCCCGTGGCAAAGGCAAAAGCATCGTTAGATAAATCACAATCAGTGACTTTAGCTAATACGGTTCGAGCTGCAGGGCCTTGAATCGCTAAGCAAGCATAGGTAGCACTGACATCCTCAACTAAGGTTTCAGCTAAGAGATTTTTGCGTAAATGCCAGCCATCTCGATAAGTTGAGGCGACGCCAGTCATCACTAAAAATTCAGTTTCAGCTTGGCGAGCAATGGTTAAATCAGCTTCAATCCCCGCTCGCTCATTCAGCCATTGGGTATAAATCAAACCACCCACAGCTACATCAATATCCGCACAGGATAAGCGCTGTAAAGTTGCTAGTGCCTTGTGGCCTGTCACACGGAATTTACCAAAAGAGGAAATATCATAGATACCAACGGCTTCACGTACTGTTCGATGTTCAGCGGCGGAGAACTCAAACCAATTCTGGCGTTTATAGCTGTATTGATATTCAGGTTTAGCCCCCTTACGCGCAAACCAGTGAGGGCGTTCATAACCACCTAGCTCCCCAAAACAAGCGCCTGCTGCTTGCAAGGTTTGATGTAAAGGCGAGATGACTGCATTGCGTGCTGTTTTGTATTGATAGAAAGGCCAGTGCATCGCATAAGTATGTCCGAGTGCTTCAGGGATGCGTGCTTCGACATAAGCTTGACTGCGTTGTACCGCTTGATGGCGACGTACATCACATTCAAGAATATCCTGAGATGGATAACCATCAATAAGCCAATCGGCCATAATTTTGCCTAGCCCGCCGCCTGCACCAATACCTTTCGAGTTTAAGCCACAAGCGACCCAAAAATTATCCACTTCTGGCGTTGGCCCAAGCAAATGTAGATTGTCGGCAGTGAAGCTTTCTGGCCCATTAAAAAAGGTATTGATACCAACCTCAGCCAGTTGTGGCACGGTCTCAATACCAGCTAGCAAATAAGGCTCAATATGCTCTAAATCACAGGGAAATTCATCAAAGCAGAAGTCTGGGCTAATCCGCTCCATTGGGCAGCCTTTGGCATTGTGCTCAAACCAGCCTACTAAATATTTGCCTGCATCTTCTTTGAAATAAACGCCCTTATCAAAGTCACGCAGCACCGGGCGTTTGCTAAGCTCTGGAACGGGTTCAGTGACTACATAAAAATGCTCGCAAGCATAAAGTGGAAGCTGCACGCCAATTTGACTTGCCAATTTGCGTGACCATAAGCCACCCGTGAGCACAATTTGATCCGCTCGAATCACCCCCGCCGCAGTACGTACCCCAACCGCTGTACCCTGTTCAACAAGGATTTCTTCGACCGCAATATTTTCTAAAATATGCGCCCCATTATTGCGAGCGCCTTTCGCCAATGCCATCGTGGTATCAATTGGGTTAGTTTGTCCATCCGCTTTGATATGTAAGACGCCTAAAACTCCCTCAGTATTAATATTCGGATACAGTTCGGCTAAACGCTCCAAGGAAATCATCTCGCATTCGACCCCAAAGCCACTAATGACGGAAGCAGTCCGTAATAGTTCTTCTAAGCGCTCTTCAGTACGAGCCAACGATAAACTCCCCGTGCGTCGATAACCCGTCGCTTGACCAGTTTCGGCTTCTAATTCGGCATAAAGTTGATGGCTGTATTTAGCGAGATTCGTCAGTGTTGGCGTAGGCCATAACATGCTGACTAAGCCTGCCGCATGCCAAGTGGTGCCACAAGTCAGTTGCTTACGTTCTAATAAGACGACATCTTCGACTCCGCGCTTTGCCAGATGATAAGCGATTGAGCAGCCACTGATACCGCCGCCAATGATTAAAACGGATGCGTGCAAGGGCAGATGTGGGGACATAGAGTAGCTCCTGTTGACTTAGATATTGATTCACAGTTTAAGAAGTCAGCAAGAATTTTTTAATATAAAAAGCAGACATTTTTCTATGAAAAATAGACATAATGCTAATGGGCTTAAGGTTTGCTTAAGCCCTAAATAGAGAGAGGCCTAGCTGTTGAGTGGCCTTGCTAACAACCTTAGTGGCGCTTTTGCTTAGGTTGGTGAAAAGCTTTCACATAAGGTTGCAGCAAGTGTTTTTATCAAGGTATTACCGTTATATGATCAAGTTAAATTGGTAGGTAGGAGATGCAAACAGTCAAGAAAAATGATTTATAAATTAACTTTTATTAGCATATCATCAACAGATTTTTCTGTTTCATTAACTAGCCAATGATTGATTTCAGCTCTGGTCTCAGGTGGCAGCTCAGTCCATTCTTTGACTATTTTTATAGCCATTTTTTGCTTCTTACGAGTACTTGCAAAATCTCTCATCTTATAGGATTTTCCCTTTTTGCTACTTATCAATGTAGAAAGATAAATATAAGCTAGTGATGGTTGTTCAAAAGCAAATGTTTTATGTTGGTAAATGCCATAGCCATTTGCACCAGGTGGATAGTAGTTTCCATTTGGACTGAATGGATCCGGCACAATTTCAACTATCAAATCATTTTTGCTTTTTACTGATTCCTTTTTACTTTCAAAAATAGTGACTTGGTAACCCATTTTATTTAATTTATCCACTGCTCTACGTGTTGAAATTGCTCTCATTTGTAGCTCACTAATTGGACTAGAAGCGTTATTAAATATAGTTGTTCCAATAAAGACAAAACTAGGATTTTCAGGGGCAGTATTCACTATAGCTATATTTTTTATCTGAGATAATTCTTGTTTTTTGAGTGGTGTTGAACAAGCACTTAATAATAGAGAAAAGCTAATGATTAAAATATAGTTGAATTTATTAAGCATAGAGTTAGTCCATGTTGTTGTTTTTAAAATATTTTTCTAATTATGAGGGTATTTTTATATGCTAATATTAAATTTTAATTATTTGGCAAGTATATGGTATCTATGTTTGCTGAGTCAACTTTCTAGAAGAAGTATATGGAGTATTTTACCGAACAATATAGTCGTCAACTAAGTTTTGCGTGCAGCCCGTATTGTTAAAATTTGATAGAAGTTTAATGTTAAAAGCTGAAATCAGTTAATCCTTATTCGTAATTGTTGTGGTGAAATTCCGTAGTTTTGCGAAAAACAAGTTGAAAAATTGGTTGTTTCAGAAAAGCCACAGAGTTCAGCTATTTTAGCGACTGACCATGAGGTTTGGCGTAAGAGTAGATGTGCATGTTCCAAACGTAGTTGACGATAATACTGCATAGGGCTGGTGGTATAACGTTCGGTGAATTGGCGGCTAAAGGTGCGCGGATGCATGTTTACCATTTGTGCCAAAGTGGTTAAGGACAAAGGTTGTGCGAGTGTGGCACACATCTTATAAAAGGAGGGCGGATAAGATCAAGTGGTTAGTGTATTTTGTGGTAGAGCAAGGCGTTAGTTAGCCAGCTTACACTGCTTTATTTTGGTGCAGATTGTGCAGGTAGTAATCTTTTTGCTGCGCTTTTGTCTATCGCTCGTTGTATATAGTAGAATAGCGCTGAGGAGATTTTTTATACCAAGCTGTCGCGCTAGCTTGCGTTTATTTTACGAGCTATCACCAAGGAAAATCATGACTACCAACAATCCAAGAATCATCTATACCCTGACTGATGAGGCTCCGCTATTAGCGACCTACTCATTCTTACCTATTATTCAGGCATTCGCGAAACCGGCGGGGATTGACGTTGTTACGAGCGATATTTCAGTTGCAGCACGGATTTTGGCGGAGTTTCCCGATTTCTTGACAGAGGAGCAGCGCGTTCCGAACAATTTGGCAGATTTAGGTGCTCTGACCCTAAAACCGGAAGCCAATATTATTAAACTACCGAATATTAGTGCATCCTTACCGCAATTGAATGCAGCGATTAAGGAATTGCGCTCTAAAGGCTATATGGTTCCTGAATATCCAGAGAATCCACAAACGGACGAAGAAAAAGCCATCGTCAAGCGCTATAGCAAAGTATCCGGTAGTGCGGTGAATCCGGTCTTGCGTGAGGGTAACTCCGATCGTCGCGCCCCGGCTGCAGTCAAACGTTATGCTCGCAATAATCCACACAAAATGGGTAAATGGAGTCATGCCTCGCGGACTCACGTTGCTCATATGACGCATAGTGATTTCTATCATGGCGAAAAATCCATGACGATGGATCGTGAATGTGATGTGAAAATGGATTTGCTAACTAAAGACGGGCGGGTGATTGTACTCAAAGAAAAAACCCATCTTCTCCAAGGCGAAATTATCGACAGTATGTTCATGAGCAAACGTGCACTTTGCGATTTTTATGAGCAAGAGCTGCAAGACGCGAAAGAAACCGATATTTTGTTCTCGCTGCATGTGAAAGCGACCATGATGAAAGTCTCGCACCCTATTGTCTTTGGACATGCGGTGAAAGTGTTCTATAAAGATTTATTCGCGAAATACGGTGAGCTATTCAAGCAAATCGGGGTCAAGCCCAATAATGGTATGAGCAGTGTGCATGAGAAAATCAAAACTCTGCCACAAGCCCAACAAGATGAAATCCTTGCCTGCATTAAAGAGTGTGAGGCTCAACGCCCGCGGTTAGCGATGGTCGATTCTGACAAAGGTATCACCAATTTACATGCGCCGAATGATGTGATTGTTGATGCTTCCATGCCTGCGATGATTCGTGATGGCGGTAAAATGTGGGGTGCAGATGGTAAGTTACATGATACTAAAGCCGTCCAACCAGAAAGTACTTTCGCACGTATTTACCAAGAAGTGATTAACTTCTGCAAAACCAATGGTGCGTTTGATCCACGCATCATGGGGACAGTACCTAATGTAGGCTTGATGGCGCAGCAGGCCGAAGAATACGGTTCACATGATAAAACCTTCGAAATCCCTGAAGCGGGCGAGGCTCGGATTGTGGATGATCAAGGCAAAGTCTTGATGGTACAACATGTGGAAGAGGGGGATATTTGGCGGATGTGCCAAGCCAAAGATGCCGCCATTCGTGACTGGGTTAAATTAGCAGTGACGCGTGCACGTTTGTCGAATACCCCGGCTGTGTTTTGGTTAGACCCGTATCGTCCACATGAAAATGAAGTGATTAAAAAGGTGAACCGCTATTTAGAAGACTACGATTTGACGGGGGTAGAAATTCACATCATGTCGCAATTGCGCGCGATGCGTTTCACCTTAGAACGTGCTTTCCGTGGCTTTGATACGATTGCGGTGACGGGCAATATTCTGCGTGACTATCTCACTGACTTATTCCCCATTCTGGAATTAGGTACAAGTGCAAAGATGCTGTCGATTGTACCCTTAATGGCCGGTGGTGGCTTATTTGAAACGGGAGCGGGTGGTTCTGCGCCTAAGCATGTCCAGCAATTAGTAGCTGAAAACTATTTGCGTTGGGATTCTTTGGGTGAATTCTTAGCCTTGACCGTTTCGATTGAGGATATTGCGCAAAAGACAGGGAATAAAAAGGCGCAAATTTTGGCGGATGCTTTAGATAGAGCGGTTGAGAAATTGCTGGAAACTAATAAATCGCCCTCACGGAAAGTCGGTGAGATTGATAATCGGGGTAGCCATTTCTACTTAGCCATGTATTGGGCGCAAGAGCTGGCTAATCAAACTGAAGATACTGAACTAGCCACTAAGTTTGCACCTTTAGCAAAAACTCTGAGTGAGAATGAGCAGAAAATTGTAGCTGAGTTGAACGGTGTACAAGGTCATCCGGTGGATTTAGGTGGGTATTATTCTATTGACCCTGCTAAAACCAGCGCTGTGATGCGCCCAAGCGAAACTTTGAATCAAGCGATTGCCAGTGTATAGGCTAGCCAATTAACTTAAATTTGCTTTGAATTTTATGATTATCCCCGCTCAGCAGCGGGGATTTTTTATTACGTTCTATCATCTTTTCCCAAGCCTTTTACCTCAGATGAAGAGGAGTGGGCATACCTATTCAAATAGCCTGAGAAAATGATCGCTGCAGGGAAAGCGTGAGGATGACATATACTATTCACCAATGCATGATCTTACAGGAGCAATAGGCATGTACAGTGTTTACAAACTCAATCCTGCTGACTTAAATGAAAATTTCTTGCAAGCTCTTAAGTTGTTATTTAATGGAAAAACTATTGAAATTGCAGTGCGTGAAATCGAAACAGCTCAGGAAACCCACGATATTTGGCAAGCTATTGAGCATTTCCGTCAACACATGAATCCAACGGATTATCCTGATGATGAAGATATTTTCGCTGGTATCCGTGATCGCTCTGTTGGGCGTGAGGTCTTATTGTGAGTATCCGCTATTTGGTTGATACCAATATTTTATCTGAAGCTATTCGCCAAACACCTAACCAAAAAGTCATGCAGCGTCTAAAACAGGAGCGGCATCATATTGCAACAGCTAGTGTGGTTTGGCATGAATTATTATTCGGTTGTCAGCGTTTGCCTGTGTCTCGCAGACGTAGCCAACTCGAAAATTATTTGCAGGATTTATTGTTGGCAGGTTTGGTGATTCTTCCCTACACACAATCAGCGGCTGAATGGCATGCTACAGAACGGCTGCGTTTAACAACAATAGGCAAGCCGCCTGCTTTTGCTGATGGAATGATCGCCGCTATTACCCATCAGCATCAGTTAATTTTAGTAACACGTAATGTGAGTGATTTTGAAGGGTTTGCAGATTTGCAGTTTGAAAATTGGTTTGATTGATCAGAAATGAATATTAAGTTGGATGTATTTATTGTATTTACTTATGTTGAATGAGCCTTCCTATCATTCCGACGAACACTGGCTGCAATACGCCTTGCAGCTAGCCGAGCGTGCTTATCAGCAAGGCGAAGTTCCTGTGGGGGCTGTGATCGTCCGTGATCATCAAATCATCGGTGAAGGCTGGAATCAAATGATTAGTCAGCACGATCCTAGCGCCCATGCGGAAATCATCGCTTTGCGCTCAGCCGGTTTAGCAAGTGCTAATTATCGTCTACCGAATACCACTTTATATGTGACCCTCGAGCCTTGTGTGATGTGTGCGGGGGCTTTGCTTCATGCGCGGGTGGAGCGTGTGGTTTTTGGAGCTTATGATCTGAAAACTGGGGCGGCGGGTAGTGTATTTGGTGTTTTATTAGATCAACGTCATAACCATCGAGTGCAAGTGACCGGCGGGATTCTGCAACCAGATTGTGTAGCACAGCTCCAAACTTTTTTTAGAGAGCGCCGTTTAGCCCAAAAACAAGCTAAGTTAAAGCAAACGATCAAGGCGAATTTACCCAACAGCTTTGAAACTTAGCCGTTACTCAGTCACCCACTCAATGAATTAATAAAGCTTATGCTAGGCTGCTGATGCTTGTTTAATGAATGGCGGGCTGGGCTTTATGATCAAAACCTTTCTAGTGCATGCCGTTAAGGCAACCCAAACCTCTCCGGGGAAGGGGATCATGGTTTGGTTAGTGACCGACGAAAATCGAGTTCCACGTAAGGTCATGGGCTTAACTGAACTTGATTCACAAGGCTTAGTGACGGCGGTTAAACCAATTTATTCGCGTGAAACCCCGTTAGTGGCTGCCTTAAGCACTTTAGTTCGGGGCGATTTAGTCACAGTGGATTTTCGCCCCTTCAATTTAGCAAACCAATATGAAGAGCGTCTGGTCTATGAGCCG
>JBJOOT010000108.1:0-11916 GCA_046051185.1 Pseudomonadota bacterium
GTGACGAACTGCCATTAAAAATTGGTCAATTGATTTCGGTTGAGGTATTTGATCCGCCTATTTTTGCCAGTTTGTGTAGCCCCCATCTCAATCTAGCTTTACAGCGGCTACGCGAGTTCAAAAAACTCCTCGGCCCACTGAGCCTAGACTTGGAGATAAATGCACAGCAAACCTTGGTTACGCTGAATTGTTATGGCAATGATGAACCAATACCCCGCAGCCTTGGTGCAACAGAGATGGTGTTCTTTACTCAATTAGCGCGGTTAGCCACTCGCCAACGCATTGTGCCTAATGCGGTCAAGCTGATTCAATTACCTCAGCATCTTGCCGCGTATCAAGACTATTTTGGTGTCACTCCACAGCAAGGTGACAGGATTCAAATCAGCTTTTCTGCCCAAGATGCTTTACGGCCTTTTTTGACCGAAGACGCGGGCATGTGGGAGTTTTTTGAAGCTGGTTTAAAAAAGCGCTTGGCTCAGTTGGATACTGGAGCCAGCACCACCCAACGGGTGCGGAGTATACTGCTTGAAATGCTGCCTAGCGGACAAACGACGATTGAGCTAACGGCTCAGCGCCTCGCCATGAGCAAGCGCTCCTTGCAGCGACGCTTGAGTGATGAGTCAGCTAATTATCAAGATATACTGGATGCTACCCGCTGCGAATTAGCACAGCACTATCTGGCACGCTCCACCCTTACCCTCGCAGAAATTGCTTATTTGCTTGGCTTTCAGGAGAGCAATTCGTTTATACGCTCGTTCAAGCGCTGGACAGGCCAAACACCGAGTCAATATCGCCAAAATGCTACCGTTGTTTAAGTCTTAAAGCCTCACCCAACTAATACCATGACCCGCTGATTTGGCACAAGATAAGCGAGTCGCAAGGATTTTTTATATTTCTTAGTAAGAAAACACTGGAATGCTTATTCTAATTCTGGCAGGCAACCGACCAATATACCTCCATCATAGGATCAAAGACCTGTATTTCTGTGTTACTCAGCTTTAGCTTGACAGGTAACGCTTGGGGTTGAGAGTGGCGTTCTAAAATTAAGCGTTCCTTATTCACGGGTAAGCCATAAAACCGAGGGCCATTGAGTGATACAAAGTTTTCAAATTGATCTAAGGCATTTTCTTGTTCAAAGACTTGTGCCGTAATAGCTAGAGCATTGGCAACATTAAAAATCCCAGCGCAGCCACAAGCACTTTCTTTTGCATGAAGAGGATGGGGGGCTGAGTCTGTACCTAGGAAGAAACGATGATCACCGCTCACGGCCGCAGCGCGCAAAGCTAAGCGATGTGATTCGCGCTTCGCGACAGGTAAACAATAGTAATGTGGCTTAATCCCACCCACTAGCATGGCATTGCGATTGATGACCAAGTGATGGGGAGTCAGCGTGGCTGCGGTATGTGCATCACAAGACAGGACATAATCCACACCATCTTTAGTGGTCAGGTGTTCAAATACAATTTTTAGCTTAGGAAACTGTTTTCGTAGTGGAATCAGTTTAGTTTCAATAAAGACTGCTTCACGATCAAAAATATCCACGGCAGGATCAACCACTTCGCCATGTACCAGAAAAGGCATACCTATGGCTTGCATTACTTCAAGGACGGGATAGATTTTCTCTAAATCTTTGACACCAGCAGCTGAATTAGTGGTCGCTCCTGCCGGATAGAGTTTAACCGCAGTGACTAAACCTGATTCAAAGCCTGCTTTCACATCAGCCGCCTCGGTGGTTTCCGTTAGATATAGGGTCATGAGGGGTTGAAAGCGACTCGAGGTGGGCAAAACGGCCAAAATCTCATCCCGATAAGCTTGAGCCTCAGCAGTACGCACCACTGGAGGCTGTAAATTCGGCATCACAATAGCCCGCCCAAAATGGGCTGCGGTATAGGGCAGTACTTTTTCCAGCATTTCACCCTGTCGCAAGTGGACATGCCAATCATCAGGCATCACGATGTCTAAACGAGTTGGGGTGGTCATAAGTAGCTCCGCAGATAAAATAGGCGTGCCGATTTTAGCAAACTATCACTAAACTCTAGAGTAATTTTATCAGGGGTCTTGCTAAATGAAATACATGTTGATGATGGCGTTGTTTATATCGTTAGGGGTGAATATTGCTGGAGTTTGGCTGATAAAGCATTTATATCAGGCAGAAAATGCTGTTCGTTTAGATCCTTTACAGTTAACAGTTTATCCTGATCTGCCTGCAAAAAAGCCTGAATTGCAGCGGATCGTTTTCTTTGGGGACTCGCGAGCTTTGAGCTGGCCTGCACCGACCTTGCAAGGGTTGGAGTTTTTAAATCGTGGGATTGGGGATCAAACTTCTGAACAGATTCGCTTACGTTACCCTGAACATCTCAAGCCTTTAAACGCTGATTTAGTCATTCTGCAATTGGGCGTGAATGATCTAAAAACGATTCCACTGTTTCCAGAAAAACGTGCGGCGATTGTTGAACAGCTTAAGCGCAATTTGCAGTGGATCGTACAACAAGCGCGTCAGGATGGGAGTCAAGTATTAATCACTAGCATTTTCCCACTTGGCAAAGTCCCCTTAGAGCGGCGTTGGCTTTGGTCGGATGAGGTTGCACCGGCGATTCGTGAAGTGAATACATGGATTGCGAGTTTAGCGGGGGAGGGTGTGCAGGTATTGGATGCGTTTAGTGTATTGCAAGGTGAGGCGGATTTAATTCAAGCAGATTACAGTCGTGATTTGCTGCATTTGAATACACAAGGCTATGCCGCTTTGAATAACGCTTTAATCCCTGTATTGCACCCCTCAAATTAAACAGCAAGTGTGCCAACCGAGGCCGACACACTTGCTAGGGAAAGCGAATGAGGAGGAGAGTATTCGCTTATTGAACAGTAGCGGGTGCTGCTGGAGCTGCAACAGCTGGAGCAGTCGCTGGTGCTTGAGCCGCTGGTGCTGGTATTGCAGCTTGTGGCATTGGCATCATCGGTGCTTGATAATAGGCCATTGGGCCATAAGGATAAGCGCCATTAGACGCGGTATTTGACCAGCCATTGCCGTTACCGTAAGTATTGCCCCAGCCATTGCCATTACCTGTTAAATACCCATTGGTATCTGCATCACCCTTGCCAACCATGTCAGCATTCATATCTGACTTGCCTTTGCCTTTGAAGGTAATTTGGAATTCGACCTCGCCATCGGCATTGCCTTTGCCACTGCCCCAGCCGTCTACATTACCTTTGCCAGTACCCCAGCCATTGCCGTTACCGGTGGTATACGCTGTACCATTACCCGCCGCAGAACCATTGCCATTACCCATGCCATTGTCAAAGAACTCAGCAGAAGCTGCCCCAGATAAAGCGATTAAGCTAGCGAAAACGATAGTTTGTAATTTCATGATCAAATCTCCTAACAGAATGTCTGTCTATTTAGCTTTAAGTTGAGATAATCATAATATTAGAATTTACTAATGTAAAGAGTTTAGCAGATAAATAACCAAGTCCTACCCATCAGAGATATAAAATAAGCCCGATTCAGCTAAATTATGCATTATATAGAATGCATTTCTAGTCAATTAACTCAAAATGCACTATATATAATGCATGACTTTAGAAAACATCGGTAAAGCTATAAAACAGGCACGCAAGCAAAAACACTGGACTCAAGCTGATTTAGGTACACAGCTAGGGATGAGTCGTGCCACGGTTTCTGCACTAGAAAATGGTACAGTGAACGAAATTGGTATTCGTAAAGTGATGGCAATCTGTTCCTTATTGGGCTTAGAGCTACAAATTACCACTCGCCAAAGCAAACGCCCGCATTTACATACCCTCGTGTCAGAAGCGGATCAGCGCAAGCGGGATAAGGGAGCAAAATGAGCGAACAACAATTGGATATTTTCGTAGGCAAAGATCGAGTGGGTGTTTTAGGACGCAGCGAATTACACGCACGTACGTATCTGTTTAATTATCTGCCAACCACAACAGAGCCGCAGGCTATTTCTTTAACCATGCCCGTGTTGCCAGATCAATACCAATTTCAGCAGGGTGTACACCCTATTTTCCAAATGAATTTACCCGAAGGCGAGTTGCGTGAAATGTTACGCAATAGTTTTCAAAAAACGGTGCAAAACTTCGATGATTTAAGCCTATTAGCGATTGTTGGTCATTCTCAAATTGGGCGAGTACGGATTGCGGACATCGGTGAGCAGCCGCTCGAATTACCGCTACACAGTGTTCAAGACTTACAGACTTATGCGGGTAGTGAAGATTTATTCATGAATTTGCTGCAACGCTTTGGACGGTATTCAGGGATTTCTGGGGTACAGCCTAAAGTATTAGTTCGTGATAATGCGACGGTGGCGGCTGCCATGCAAGACTTAGAGCAAATTAGCTATAAGGATTCGACGCATATTGTTAAGGCATGGAATCCAGAGCGCTTTCCACAATTGGCAGCCAATGAATATTTTTGCCTAAAGGCTGCCCAATATGCGGGCTTAGAAGTACCTGAATTTGAATTAGCGGCGCAGGGGCGTTTATTAATCGTCAAACGCTTTGACTTAGATGGAAAAGGCGGTTATTTAGGGTTTGAGGATTTTTGTGTTCTCAACGGTTTAGCCACCGATGATAAATACTTGGGTAGTTATCAAGATATTGCCCTCCGTATTCGCCAATTTGTTTCACCCCATCGCGTTCATGATGCTTTAGAGCAATTCTTTTTATCTTTAGCTTTGACGTGTACGCTAGGGAATGGCGATGCCCATTTGAAAAATTTCGGCGTAATTTATGCTAATCCAGAGGCCGAAGTGAGCTTAGCACCTGCGTATGATATTGTTTCTACCACAGTCTATATTCCAAATGACAGCCTTGCTTTATTGCTCGGCAATAGCAAACAATTTCCAACCCGACTCGACTTGATTTATTTTGCGAAGCGCTTTTGTAGCTTAACAGAGCGCCGTGCGAATCAATTACTTGGTTGGGTAGTACATGGTGTGGAAAGCGCTTTGCCAGAGTTGATTGCTTATCAACAAGAGCATACTGAGTTTGTACCCATTGGTGAGCGCATGCAGATTGTTTGGCAGCAAGGTTTGGCTAGTTTGCGCGGCTAATCGCTTATAACCGAATGGCGTATCGCCTCGCAAAGCCATTCAAGCTACAATAAGCGCCCTTTTCTTCTTAATTTTGAAAGACGCCATGAATATTCGTCAGCTGCTTGATCAACGTTTAACGGCTGCTTTACAGGCAGCGGGAGCGCCTGTTGCTAGCTCTGCCATCATTAAGCCCTCTGTTCGCCCCGAGTTTGGTGATTATCAAGCCAATGGCGTGATGGCTGCCGCGAAGCAGTTGAATATGAAACCACGAGACTTAGCGGCTAAAGTTTTAGAGCAGGTTGATTTAAGTGATGTGGCTGAAAAAGTTGAGATTGCAGGGCCGGGGTTTCTAAATATTCACTTGAAACCGGATTGGTTAGCAGCTGCTTTGCCCACGAATACGCAACTCGCAAGTGTTAAGCCGCAGATTATTGTAGTCGATTATTCCAGTCCGAATCTGGCCAAGGAAATGCATGTAGGGCATTTGCGCTCTACGATTATTGGTGATGCTGTGGTACGAGTCTTAGCATTTCAAGGGCATCAGGTGATTCGCCAAAATCATGTGGGTGATTGGGGAACTCAATTTGGCATGTTGTTAGCGCATATGGCCGATTTGCAAGCGCAAGGCGGCGAATTGTCTATGCAATTGACGGATCTGGAGGCCTTTTATCGGGAGTCTAAGCAACGTTTTGATGCTGACCCTGCCTTTGCCGAGCGTTCGCGTGAGTATGTGGTGAAGTTACAATCAGGCGACCCTGAATGCTTAGCTCTGTGGCAGCAGTTTATTAATATTTCCCTGCATCATTGCGAAGAAGTCTATCAAAATCTAGGTGTCTTGCTGACTCGTCAGGATGTGATGGCTGAAAGTGCTTACAATCATGATCTTGCTAACGTAGTGAATGATCTTAAAACCGCTGGTTTACTGACAGAAAGTAATGGCGCTCAATGTGCATTCATGGATGAGTTTAAGAATAAAGACGGCAGTATCACACCAGTCATTATTCAAAAAACCGATGGCGGCTATTTATATGCAACCACGGATTTAGCCGCGATTCGTTATCGGGATCGGGTATTGCATGCGGATCGGGTATTGTATTTTGTGGATGTGCGCCAAGCACTGCATTTTCAGCAGGTGTATGCCTTGGCACGGAAGGCCGGTTTTGCCCCCGCTCATATGTCTTTGGAATATATGGCGTTTGGCACGATGTTAGGTGAGGATGGTAAACCCTTTAAAACTCGGACGGGGGGTACAGTAAAATTAGCGGATTTATTAGCTGAAGCTAAAGAGCGTGCTTATCAGTTAGTCAGTACAAAAAGTCCAGAATTGGATGAGGCCGAGCGGCGTGAAATCGCTCATGTGGTTGGCATCGGGGCAGTCAAGTATTCGGATTTATCCAAGAACCGCATTTCAGATTATGTCTTTAGCTGGGATTTGATGCTAAGTTTTGAAGGGAATACCGCCCCTTATTTGCAATATGCCTATGCGCGGATTCAAAGTATTTTTCGAAAAGCGGGCATCCTTGAGCAGCAACAGGCCGCTATTCAATTGATTGAGCCAAGTGAGCGAGCTTTAGGTTTGAAGTTGTTGCAATTTAATGAAGTCATAGACAGTGTTGGGCGTGAAGGTCAACCTCATCATCTGTGCAACTATCTTTATGAACTAGCAGGCCATTTCATGGCTTTTTATGAAGCGTGCCCGATTCTACGCGAAGATGTCTCAGCGGACATTCGTGCAAGTCGGTTGTACTTGGCTAAATTGAGTGCAGATACCTTAAAGATAGGTTTAAGTCTATTAGGGATCGGGGTATTGGAACGAATGTAAGTAAATTCAGGCAAGCGTCAAAAATACTGACGCTTGCGCCTAGCATCAAGGCGGCTTAATAGCCGAAACTACGAGCGCCTGCAAACACCCATTCAATCAAATCATCATGCGCACTACGCACCGAAGCCCGTGCGCGTGGATCATTATGTAGAATCGAGACCACATAGGTTTGTCCATCTGCCGCTTGCAAATAACCCGCTAAAGCCCGGACATCGCGTAAAGTTCCTGTTTTAAAACGCCCACGTCCGGCAAGATTTGAGTTTTTCATGCGATTTTTTAGTGTGCCATCCACCCCTAAAACCGCCATTGAACTCATCAAATCATTGCGATAAGGGCTGTTATAAGCATCTACTAACATTTCACCCATGTGGCGCGGAGTGATTTGCTCAATTCTGCTTAACCCTGAACCATTTTCTAAGCGCAGCTCAGGAAATGCTAAACCGCGTGATTCTAGCCACTGTCCAATAGCCTGAGCGCCTTTTTGAGGTGTGCCGGGTGCACCTAATTGCTTTGCTCCCACGGTTAATAGAATTTGACGCGCCATGACGTTATTACTGTCTTTATTGACTTCAACAATAATTTCACGTAAAGGCCGCGAGTGATGCGTATAAACCAGTTGAGCTGATGCAGGTGTTCCAGCCCGTGCGAAGTTGCCTTGCATTTGCCCGCCCATTTCACCGACCCAAATCTTCCAGAAACTACCGAATAGATTAATATTTAAGGCTTGACGAGCTTGAGAGCTAGCAGGTAGAACGGGGCAGATTTTTTGGATCTTGCCTTTTAAATCTTTAAACTCATAGCAGCTGCCACGTTCTTGATAAAGAATGGCTTCGGGTTGTGCGTTATAGGCGGCATTAGCATTGCCATCAAAAGCACCGGGGTCTTGATAAGGGATATTAAAAAAGCCCGTATCAGCGACTAAATTACCTTTAATCTGATTAATGCCTCGCGCTCGCAGTGCTTGGAGCAGTTGGCGAAAATCATTTTCAGCAAATTGTGGATTACCATAACCACGAATAATCACATCACCATATAAAGTGCCACCAGTAACATTGCCATTCGTGTAAATTTCGGTCGGCCAACGATAATCAGGGCCAAGAATACCTAAAGCAGCATAGGTGGTGACGAGCTTCATGGTAGAGGCGGGTGTTTGCGGATTATCTGCATTAGCGGTGAGTAATGCTGGCTGGCTTCCCCCCGCAAGGCGAACATAAGCCCCCATCCCTGCTTCAGAAACACCACTGGCGCGTAAACTACTTGCGACTTGATCCGGTAAGCGTGTAAAGCGGCCAGGTCCTGTATACATCCGCCCTGCTGCAAATTGGGCAACTGGATGGCTTGGGCGTGGGTCTGGGCGCTCATAAGTGTTCAGTACAGGGGGAGTACTAAACTGTTGTTGAACACGCTCCATGCGTTGCCGTTGTTGAGCACGTAAGTCTCGTGAGCGTTGTTGCATAGCAAGTTGTTGTTGACGGGCATTCTCTGCTTCTTGTTCCCGTTCCCGCCGTTGCTGTGCCAGCATCCGTAGGGCTTCTTCTTGGCGCTGAGCTTCTTGACGCTGCGCTTCTTGGCGTTGGGCTTGTTGAGCTTGTTGTTCTTGCCAACGCAATTG
Organism: Pseudomonadota bacterium; assembly: GCA_046051185.1. GTDB lineage: Bacteria > Pseudomonadota > Gammaproteobacteria > Thiotrichales > Thiotrichaceae > Thiolinea. The sequence goes on from JBJOOT010000108.1 coordinate 8,492, forward strand.
CTGGTTATAACGCTGTGCATTGATTGACGGCTGCTGTTGTTGAGCAATATAACGCTGTGGTGGTGCTGAAGTTAGGTCTTCAGCCATTGGAATAGTCGGACGTGGTGCAGCTGCTGTTCCACAGGCACTCAATAGTGCTGAGCAAACAGCAATAACACTGAGACGTAAAGTTAGCATGTAAATAAATCCCCTGATCGTTTCCATCATGCTCGGTTTAAGGATCTTAGGTTAGAAGTTGCTAATTGAAAAAACAAGCTTCCTGACTGCTTAAGGCTGCGCAATATGCTTGGGTCTAAATAAATAGCCCCTGAACCTGTTCATTAAATAAGAATTTATCAACCGTTGTATTAATACCACTGCAAAAATACAACAATCAGTTTTTAAAAACTTATGGTATTTTCGCCCGAAAGCAACAATTTATTAGGGGATAAAGATTATGAAGCAAGCTTTCGTCTCAGTGTTAGGAGCATTGCTCATTCTGATCAGTACGACCAGCGAAGCTGCAACTAAACACTCGATAGCTGCTAATAAGCCATCAATGTCCACAATGGGGATTGTCGGAGTCGCTTCATTTTATGCCAAAAAATTTCATGGCCGCTTTACTGCCAGTGGTCAGCGTTATGATAATAATGGCTTCACAGCGGCTCATGGTCGCTTACCGTTTGGCACTAAACTGAAAGTGACCAATTTACGCAATCAGCGTTCAGTCGTCGTCACGGTTAATGATCGCGGTAGTTTTCATGCCTATGGTCGAGTGATTGATTTATCACGGGCGGCGGCTAAAGAGCTGGGTATGATTAGCCGAGGTACCGCTAAAGTGAAATTGGAAGTGCTAAAATAAGTTATCTAGCCAATTTCGGATACATGTTTTTATGAAGTTTAATCTAGCTCAAATCCTAGTCATTGGGCTATTCGCTTGGACAGGAACAGCTCAAGCTCTTGACTGTGCCGCTGTGCGAGCGCGTTTTCAATGTGATGCCACTACCCACTATCCACTGCATTTAAGTTTTGATGATGGCCCAGCCTTACAGACGATGGATGTCCTCGAGGTTCTAAAGCAAGAAAAAATTCCAGCCACTTTTTTTGTTATCGCCAATAAAGTTGATTGCCCCGCCCTTGAAAAACAATGCCAAGCAGACTCAAGTCAGGAGGCTAAGGCTTGTGCTCAGTCTAGGCACGAGTGCGAGCAGCGCCGCCAGATTTTGCTACAAGCTAAGCGAGCGGGGCATGTGATTGGCTCGCATTCTTATGAGCATTTGCGCTATTCAGAAGTAGAGCAAGGCTTAATGCGTGAGCATTTTCGCTTGGCAAGGCAAGTATTAGATCCTTATTTGAATACGACACCGCCGCTCTTTCGTCTACCTTATGGTGATGGTTGGTTTAATCGTGAGCAGCAACCTCAAGTTTTGCAGGCCTTAAAAGCAACAGGGTTTCAACATATTGCTTGGCAGTTATCCGCATTTGATTGGGATGAAAAAAACCAACAAGGGGATAAAATTCTAGCGAATGTATTAGAGCAGGTCTGTAAGCGGCAGCAAGGGGGGGTAGTATTATTTCATGATGGTATTCACGATCAATTGCATCAAGGGCGTTTATTTACCACAACGCATTTAAAAGAGTGGATTCCGGCTTTACGTTGTGTAGTTGATTTCAAACCACTGTCTTTCTTCGAAAAAGGTTATACTCAGCGCCGTTGAATTGAAGCGGAGTATCGAAGATGGATAGGCAACCACGCGCTGTTTCACTGATTTCTGGTGGGCTAGACTCTATGCTAGCCACTAAAGCAGTTCTAGAACAGGGTGTGCATGTAGAAGGGATTAATTTCTTCACAGGCTTTTGTGTCGAGGGGCATACCCATGCGATTCGCAAACAAGAACGCGCTAAACCTAAACGCAATAATGCGCTTTGGGTCGCTGAGCAATTAGGAATCAAGCTCCATATTATTGATATTGTTGAAGAATATAAAGATGTCGTGCTGAATCCTAAGCACGGTTATGGCGCTAATCTCAATCCCTGTCTGGATTGCAAAATTTTCATGGTAAAAAAGGCCAAAGAATGGCTGATCAAACATGATTTCGACTTCATTATCACCGGTGAAGTGATTGGGCAGCGGCCAATGTCACAGCGAGCCTTCACGATGCCCATTGTGGCAGCCGAATCGGGGGCGGATGATTTATTGCTCCGGCCATTATCTGCGCACAATTTGCCTGCAAGCCGTGCTGAGCGCGAAGGTTGGGTCAAGCGCGAGCAATTATTTGGCTTCAGTGGGCGGAGTCGTAAACCACAAATCGCATTGGCGCATCAATGGGGGATGAGTGATTATGCCCAGCCTGCGGGCGGTTGTTGCTTTTTAACCGATGCTAATTATGCGGGCAAATTACGTGATCTGTGGACGCATCGCCCGAGCCGTGATTATGAATTAGACGATATTATGTTGCTCAAGATTGGGCGGCATTTACGGCCCCGTCCTCATTTTAAAATGATTTTATCCCGCGAAGAAGGTGAAACAAACTTTCTGGAAGGCTATAAAAATGAATTTATGTGGATTAAAACCGCCAGCTGTTCAGGGCCTTTGGTTTTGCTGGATGGTGATGCTCTGACAGAGGATGATATTCGTTTAGCCGCTGAGTTGGCTGCTCGCTATAGTAAAGGCAAAGATAGCGCTGAAGTCGTCTGTAAGGTCGCTCGTCCACGAGAGGATTACATCGAGCTGAAAGTAAAGCCTTTCAGTGAGCCTATTCCCGAGGCATGGCTGCTATAGGTTTGTAAACTGCCAGTTGATTAGGCTGGCAGTTATAAGCAGTGATTGACTGAAGTTGAGTATTTAGCCACTGATTCAGTGGTTATTTAAACGCACAACCCGCTTGAAATCCCAGCTTTTTGAAGATGATTGCAGCAGGGCAAAAACCTGTAAACGCAGATTGCAATAAATTTAGACCTACAAACCCCGTTAGCCATAGCCAGTTGATATTGTGATAAACGGCCAGTAATACACTCAGCAGCACGATCACCCCCGCCATAGCCAAAACCATTCTATCTACAGTCATCTTCGTCTCCTTTATATATTTGATTTTTATTATATTAGAATATAATTATAAAAACTGCCAGCCCCAAATCTGCCTAATCTCTATTCGTGATAACTTTAGAAACTAGGCGAACCCCTTGGGGCTTAAACAGTGGCTAACTTGGGCGACAGACACTCAATTTACGAATTAAATCTTCAACTTCTTGTGGGCTGAGTTTTTTTCCTGCTTTGAGAGCCGGTTCAGATTTAATCGTTTTTACACTGGGAGCAGCGGCTTTGGGCTGGGTTACAGCTAATGCTGATTTGGCCGCTGGTTTAGCGTTAGCCGCTTCAGTAGCCTTAACCGTGTTAGTTAAAGGAGTACTTGGTTTGGTATGACTGGGTGGTATGGTTTGAGGTT
>JBJOOT010000109.1:0-11848 GCA_046051185.1 Pseudomonadota bacterium
TTTATATTTCCAAGCAGCGCGTTATGAATCATGGGGTTTAGAAGAGGGTATTGTTAAAAGCGGTAGCTATAGTATTGAGCGTGGTGTGGGCGTGCGCTCGGTTTGTGGTGAACAAACTGGCTTTGCTTATAGCGATGAAATTAGCTTACAGGCTTTATTAGAATCAGCTCGTGCCGCTCGTGCGATTAGTCGGGCAGGGCAATCAGGCCAAGTACAAGCTTGGAAAGCCCAAATCCCGACCCGTCATTTATACGGCTTAAGTGATCCCTTAGCCTCTTTAAGCGAGGCCGACAAGATTGATTTATTACAGCGCATGGATAGCAAAGCCCGTGCCGCTAGCCCTTATGTCAAGCAGGTGATGGCAAGCTTAGTGGCAGTGCATGAGATCATTTTGATTGTTGATGAGCAAGGGCGTATGACGGCGGATGTGCGCCCATTGGTGCGTACCAATGTCTCGGTCATTGTTGAGCGTCAGGGTCAAACTGAAAGCGCTTCTGCAGGCGGTGGTGGGCGCTTTGATCTGGATTATTTCATTAATAATAATCGTGCGGATCAGTTTGCAGAAGAAGCCGTGCGCCAAGCGCTGGTTAATTTAGATGCCCAAGCCGCTCCAGCGGGGACGATGACGGTGGTTCTCGGTTCAGGTTGGCCAGGTGTCCTCTTGCATGAGGCGATTGGGCATGGTTTGGAGGGAGATTTTAATCGTAAAGGTACATCGGCTTTTTCTGGACGCATCGGTGAGCAGGTGGCCAGTAAAGGGATTACCGTGGTGGACGATGGTACCTTAGAAAAGCGTCGTGGTTCATTAACTGTCGATGATGAAGGGACAGAAACCCAATGCACCACTTTGATTGAAGATGGCATCCTTAAAGGTTATATGCTGGATCGGCAAAATGCGGCTTTGATGGGTGCTCAATCAACCGGCAATGGGCGGCGCCAGTCTTATTCACATTTAACCATGCCGCGTATGACGAATACCTATATGCGTGCTGGTGAGTATGATCCTGAAGAGATTATTGCTTCCGTCGATAAGGGTGTGTATGCGGTGAATTTTTCAGGGGGGCAGGTCGATATTACTTCGGGCAAATTCGTATTCTCGGCTTCAGAAGCTTATTTAATTGAAAACGGTAAGGCCACCCGACCTTTGAAAAATGCCACCTTAATCGGTAATGGCCCTGATGTCCTAACACGAGTCAGTATGGTAGGGAATGATTTAGCCCTCGATACGGGGATTGGGGTCTGTGGTAAAGATGGGCAAAGCGTTCCGGTAGGGGTGGGTCAGCCGACTTTGCGCGTGGATGGACTCACTGTTGGTGGCACAGCTGCTTAAGCGGATAGGGAAGCAAAACAATGATCGAATTAGAAAATCGACAAGCCTTAGGGGCTGAATTTCAAGAGTTGGCTGAATTTGTACTAAAAGCAGCCAAAGAGCGGGGTGCAAGTGCTGCCGAAGTAGGTATTGATAAAGGAACCGGTTTATCGGTGGAAGTCCGTATGGGCAAAGTCGATAAACTCCAATATCACCGTGATCAAGGGGCGAGCCTTACGGTCTATTTTGGCCATAAAAAAGGCTTCGCTTCGAGTGGTGATTTTTCACGTAAAGCACTCGAAGATACCCTAGATGCGGCTTGCCGTATCGCCCGTTATACCGCTGAAGATGAGTTTAATGGTTTGGCGGATCCTGAGTTAATGGCAAAAAATCCATTGGATTTAGATTTGTATCATCCTTGGGATATTAATGCCGATCAGGCTATTGATTTAGCTTTACAGGCTGAAGGCGCTGCTCGGGCTTATGATCCACGTATTTCTAATAGCGATGGTGCTAGTGTCGATAGCTATGCAGGTTTGGGGGTCTATGCAAACTCCAATGGCTTTAATGGCTTAAATAGCAGCACTCGCCATTCCTTAAGTTGCTCGGTAGTGGCGCAAGAGCAGGAGTCGATGCAGCGGGATTATTGGTATACGACCTCCTGTGTGGCTGAGGCTTTGGAATCTGCTGAAGGGGTGGGGAAAGAAGCTGCATACCGCACGGTGCGTCGTTTAGGTGGTAGGTCGATTCCGACTTGTGAGCTACCCGTTTTGTATGTGCCTGAATTAGCGCGGGGTTTGATTGGGCATTTAGTCTCTGCTTTAAGTGGAACTTCCCAGTATCGTAAAGCCAGTTTTTTATTAGACTCGGTTGATAAGCAAATTTTTCCTGAATTTTTACAGTTACGTGAGTCTCCGCATATTCCGCGCGCTCCTGGTAGTCGTGCCTGGGATGCTGAAGGGGTCGCAACCTATGAGCGTGATATTATTCGAGATGGCAAAGTACAGGGCTATTTTCTAGGTAGCTATTCCGCGCGTAAATTAGGGTTGCAAACCACAGGCAGTGCAGGCGGGAGTTCTAATTTACTATTAAACCATACTCAAGTTTCTTTCCAAGATTTGCTTAAGCAAATGGGGCGCGGCCTCTTGGTAACGGAATTGATTGGAAGTGGTATTAATATGATTACTGGGGATTATTCGCGCGGTGCGGCGGGCTTTTGGGTAGAAAATGGTGAGCTACAATATCCCGTAGAGGAAATCACCATTGCGAGTAATTTGAAGGATATGTATTTAGGTATCCAAGGAATGGGTAACGATATTGACCGACGGGGCAGTATTCAAACCGGTTCAATTTTAGTGAATCGGATGACGATTGCCGGGCAGTAACTCTCATTCAAATGATTCAAGGCCAAACTCTTGCTTGATACTCAGCTGCATTTGTGGGCTTAAGGCCTCATTTGCGGCTTGGGTTTGTTGAGCTTGTTCCAGTAGCTGCTGTGTCGTGGTCTTTAAATGCTCGGGATGTGCTGCGAGCTTTTTTGCAAGCCGCAAATAGTATAAGCCGGTTTGTAAATGCCCATGCTTAATTGCTTCGCTGGCTCGCTTTAAATGCTGGCTCGCCGCTGGATTGCTCGTAATGGGTGGGGTGATGATCGCAGGCTTAGCGAGGATCGCTTGAGTGATAGTCGCCTGCGTTGGCTGGGCTTGCGGTAGAGAGGGAGCTGTATTTTGGCTGAGCGTGCTAGGATTTGGAAACTTAAAGCTGGATGGCTCAGGCGTTGGCATCAGCGCTGTTTGCGCTAGGCTCGTGGGGCTGGGAGGAGGTTGAATCGCTGTGGTCACTAAACTTGTGGTAGTAGCAGGATGAGCCGAGGGTTTATCTAAACTGCTGATCTGAATTTTAGGGGCTATGGGTGCTTGAATCGGCTTATTAGGCTTCGTCAATTGATAAACACCTAAACTCGCCGCTGCCACCAACCCCGTGACCCCTAATAAAACCAAAGGTAACAGACGAGGCTTTTTTCGGGTTACTAAGGGTGGGATGGGGCGTAATAAGCTCGGTGACTGCGCTGTTAATGCCTGTAGCTCAGCTAGCAAAGCGGTTCCAAGTAAATATAAATCCCCTGTAGGTGTAACCAAAAACAGAGAGGGTTCTATACCAGTGGTGATTAAACCTTGATCTATCAGTTTTTGAGTAATAGCCAAAGCTTTTTGATGTAGCTGGGTGGGTTGACCTTGTATCGCAGGCAGTGGGCTTAAGGACCATGCTTCTGGTATTTCTAGGACAAAGAACACTTCAGTCTCTGACCATGCGCAATCTAAAACTTTTAAAATAATCGTTTCGGCTTGTTTACCTAGGCTTTGTAAATGATAGAGGCTTGGCTTTAAAGCCGCATCACTTAATAGTTGCTTGGGCAAATAATGCACCAAACAACGTTGATTAGCAGGGGCTTGCAAATCGCGGCCAAGGCATAGTTCTCCCAATGAGTTAGAGAATATTCGCTCAGCTATTTTATAGCGTTTGTGAAGCATACTTTCCATAGGCTGCTCCCTTGCTTAAGCCACAGGATAGGTCTACTGTTTTTGCAATGACTCAACAGTTTTCCAATGATTAGTTAAATGCTTATCCATGATCGCATCATACTCCCCCGAATCTTGAATAGCCTTCAAACCTTTGTTTACATAATTTAATAAAATAGTCGCACGTGGGTGTGTTTTGTGGATAAGCACGTGCAAACCTTCGACCGAAAGCTCCCGTGGTAAAGCGGCTACTTGATCCTGTAAACCCATTTTGGCAATGGTTTCACGCCCTGTGAAATCATTCATCGCCACTGCATCCACTTTACCTGCCATCAATAACTCAAAACATTCTTTAACTGATTGAGGCTGCTCTAATTTAATTAAGCTCTTCTTTAACCATTCCCGACCTGTGCGATCTAAGTCATGGGTGAAGTAACCACTGGGTCGACAGAGGGTATGGCCGATCATATCGTCGTCGTTATCGAATTTTAAAGGTGCTTCATTGCGCGTGAATAAGACCTCTAACATTTGAAAAATGGGGGTAGAAAATAAGAATTGGCAACGAAAATGCTCAATACCTGGGCAGCCCGGATTCAGCCAAGGAAACCCCATATCGTATTTTTTTTCTTTGATTAATGGATCAAGATGAGCTGACCAATCATTAATCCAAGTTAATTTATAGCTGATATTTTGATTTTTGAGGGCTGTTTCTACTAAATCGGTGATCAACCCCCCATTGGGCAAGGATTGATCAGTGAAGGGTTGGTAATCACCAGCAGTTAATAATTGAAGATCAGGTTTACTGACAGCTGGTGAAGGGGAGATAGGCGCTGTGGTAGCGGCTGTATTATTTTCAGTCGTGTTGGCAGTGGTAGTACTGGTTTCGGTAGTGGTGTTTGCTGTGGTTGACGCTGTGGTTGTAGAGGCGGCCGTGGTGGTTTGAGGCTGCGTGGTGTCAAGATCCGATAAGCAGGGCAGACGTAATTCTTGATTCACGAAAACCGTTGATGGCCCTTTAGTCAGTAACTCACGGTTGGCATAATAAATCATGCTGTATTTACTAGCACTGCCATAAGCGCGTTGAGCAATCGTACTTAAGCTATCGCCTTTGACAACTTTATAAGGTTGTTTGCAGTCTAAATTTTCTGCACTTACCGTTTGTTTAAATAAGGCTAACAACAAAAACAAGCCAAGCATCCACTGCTTTCGATAGTTTGAAAAAAACCTCTGCATATCAAGACCTCGCAAGTTTTTTTATGAAGAATTTTAATTCTTTAGCTGAATACTAAATTAATACCCAATAAGGCGGATATAAACACTCTTATAATGCTTGGTCAAGGCTGTGACAAAAGTTTGGCTAAAATGCTTGTTTTCCCTACAAAATTTAAAGTTGTTCCGTACTGGCTAGATAGGGATAATAGTCGGTCTTTTTTTCAACTTCGGCAACCCGATTAGGTAAGGTTGAGATGGCAGGTAAAATTTTTATAGAAACTCACGGCTGTCAGATGAATGAGTATGATTCAGCAAAAATGCTCGATGTGCTCCATGCTCATGAGGGGATGGAACTGACGAATAATCCTGAAGAAGCTGATGTGTTGTTGCTGAATACCTGTTCGATTCGTGAGAAAGCGCAGGAAAAGGTATTTTCGCAAGTCGGACGTTGGCGGGCGCTTAAAGAAAAAAATCCGCAGGTAATTATTGGTGTCGGTGGCTGTGTCGCCAGTCAAGAAGGCGCGGCTTTACGGGAACGCGCTCCTTTAGTCGATGTGGTATTTGGACCGCAAACCCTGCATCGTTTACCAGATATGATTCAGCAAGTACGTACCCAACACAAACCAGTGGTTGATATTAGCTTTCCTGAAATCGAAAAATTTGATCATTTGCCTGAACCCCGCGCTGAAGGCCCAACGGCCTTTGTGTCGATCATGGAAGGTTGTAGCAAATATTGTACCTTCTGTGTTGTACCCTATACCCGTGGTGAGGAGGTATCGCGCCCCTTTGATGATGTCTTGGCCGAAGTGGCACAATTGGCGGCTCAAGGGGTACGTGAGGTGAATTTACTAGGGCAAAATGTGAATGCTTATCGTGGAAAAATGCATGATGGCGACATCGCCGATTTAGCCTTATTGATTCAATATGTCGCGGCTGTTGATGGGATTGATCGGATTCGTTTTACAACTTCGCATCCCAATGAATTTAGTGAAAGCCTGATTAATGTCTATGCACAAGTGCCAGAGTTAGTCAGCCATTTACATTTGCCGGTACAAAGTGGTTCGGATCGGATTTTAGCGGCGATGAAGCGCAATCACATGGCGCTGGAATATAAATCTAAGATTCGCAAACTTCGCCAATTACGCCCCACGATTAGCATGTCCTCGGATTTCATTGTCGGTTTTCCTGGTGAAACCGAAAAGGATTTTGCAGATACCATGAAGCTGATTGATGAAATTGGTTTTGATCATAGTTTTAGTTTTATCTACAGCGCTCGCCCCGGTACACCCGCCGCTAGCTTGCAAGATGACACACCGATGGAAGTGAAAAAGCAGCGTTTACAAACCTTACAAAGCCGGATTTTGGCCAGTGCTCATGCAATTAGCCAAAGTATGGTGGGTACAGTACAGCGCGTATTAGTCGAACGCCCTGCGAAGAAAGACCCGAATCAATTAGCGGGTCGTACTGAGAATAATCGGGTGGTAAATTTTGAGGGCAATCCACGTTTGATCGGGTGTTTTGTGGATATTCAAATCACGGAAGCTTTACCAAACTCCTTACGCGGGCGCGTAGTTGCCGTTGAGCGTGAAGCAGGCGGTATGGACATGCAGGCGATTTGAGGCTTGTTACCACTTCCGCTGCTGTATCAAGATGAATGCTTGGTTGCGATTAATAAACCTTCTGGTTTATTAGTCCATCGTAGCCCCATTGATAAGCATGAAACCCAATTTGCAGTGCAATTATTGCGCGATCAAATTGGGCAGAAAGTTTATCCAGTACATCGTTTGGATCGTCCTACCTCCGGTGTGCTGTTATTTGCTTTAGACCCCCATACCGCCCGCCACTTAACTGAACAATTCACCCAAGGCCTCGTGCAGAAAACCTATCTGGCCTTAGTGCGTGGCTTTTGTGCACCTACCGGTGTGATTGATTATGCGCTAAAAGAGGCGTTAGATCCGTTAGCGGATGCCAAAGCGAATCCTCATAAGTTGCCACAAGCAGCAATTACGCATTACCGAACACTGGAGCAATTTGAATTGCCCTTTGCTTCGGGCAAGCATGCTAGCAGCCGCTATTCGCTCTTAGCCTTGCAGCCCAAAACAGGTCGCAAGCATCAATTACGTCGCCATTTAAAGCATATTTTTCATCCGATTCTGGGGGATACTACGCATGGGGATGGTCAGCAGAATAAGCTATTTCGAGAACACTTTAGCTGCGAGCGTTTAATGCTACATGCGCAAGCATTACAAGTGCAGCATCCGATCAATCAGGTCAATGTGCTACTGCAAGCGCCACTGACTGAAGAATTTAAGCAGGTTTTACAAGCAATTGTTAAGGCGCAGTCGGCCAATTAAAACAGAAACCAGTGAGTGCAAGAGCTACAGTATCCTTGTTTGAAGTTCCAGCTACCTACGGACTGAATGACCGCACCTTGCTTAGTAAATTCCACATTAGCCATTTGCCGCATCGGTACAGGCATCCGCCCTAAACTTCTATTTTGTTGATCAAAAATCTCCACAAATACAGGTAGATCGCTGCTTTGCCCCGGCATTCTTGGCAAGGCCGTATCGATGCGGCGTGCGCTGATTTCAATCTGATAGTGGCCACTTGGATCGCTACTTGTTTCAATGATCTCTGTTTGGAATAAGTAAAACGCAATACCAAGGCCTAGCAGGAAAATACCCGCTAAGAGAGATAAAATAATATGTTTGAGAAGCCTTAGCATCAGAGTTGCTCAAATCAAGTGCTGGATGTAGTACCTACTTGGAATTATATCATGCTGAATGTGTATGGACATTTGCGCGTGCAGGATGATCCGGTTTGGCTGCGTGGATTTTTGGAGAAACTTACGGCTCAGCAAGAGGCTAATTTTGCAAAACCTTGTCAGAAGCGATTCCTGAATATCAAGGGGTGATTGCGGGTTTAAAGGGAATCCAAGTAGCAGACGCTATGGCTTTAGCAAGTGTTATGCAAAGTCTTAAGCCTGCCCATTAGGAAGATAGGCAAGGTGGCTAGGACATTCTAAGCTTAAAGCTTTCTTCTGAATGGGGAATTTATGATGTTGGAGCAAACTTTGTCGCAAGAGCGGCGTATTTTGATGGCCTTGCGTAAAACTTTAGCCAGTATTGTGCGCGATTTAACACCTAAAGAACCTCATCAGCCTTATCCCTTGACTGAGGCGACTGTGGAAAATATGAAAGCTTGTTTTGATTTAATTGCAGCGCGTGAACGTGAACTGGCCGTGCAAGATGGCTTGACGACTCGTGAATTACCGCGTTTTGCGGATGAAGCGAACTCAGCCCAAGTGATTTCTTTGGCTCAGCTCAAAATAAGCAAGTGAGCACAGCCATGAGCGATACTTTATCCATCCAGCAAGCTTTAGTGCAATTAAGCGCTTGGCAATTGAGTCCTGAGGAAATAATTAAATTATTAGGCTTGCCAGAAGAGATTAAGCCGCGCCATTTACCCTCTTATCTAAAAGGTGAGCGCAAACTGCCCGATTTGCCGGAGCTACAAGCCTGCCTTGAACATATTAGTGGCATTACTGAGGCACTCGCCACAACTTACCCATTCAGTACACAAATGCGCCTAATGTGGCTACGCCGCCCGCATCGGCGTTTTCAACAACGAACTCCTGTAGCCGTGATCCTAGAAGAGGGTATTGACGGTTTACAAAAAGTACGTATGGATGTGGATTGTGCCTATAGTTACGCAATTGCCGATGCAATGGCGGCTGCTCAACAGGCCACTGAGCCGAACTCCGCCCCTTAGTGCCAGACTTTAGACTTTTATACGGTTTAATTGATGCTCAATTATCTGAGCAAATGAGTCCCAGTCTATTAAAGATTGATGCTCTTGATGAGTTTCGATCAGTAGTGCAGCCTCGGCATTGTCGTGTAAACCCAACGCCCGACTAGCACTCACAATCCGATGAGCCGCGATACGAATGGGTGCTGCCTGTTGCTCTTTGAGTCCTTGCCGGATTTTTTGCCTATCTTCATCGACTTGAGTTCGATAGAGGTTCAATAAGATAGCCGTTTTCTCCTCGCCCCAATGGGCTTGAATCTTCTCTATACCGCTTATTTCGGCGGCGGGGGTGGCTAGCAAGGCCGGATCAGCGTTGCCTTGTATGGCGGCGATCAAGGCTTCAGGTGTATAGGGTTTGGCAAGGCAAGCATTAGCGGCCATCGCTAATAACTGTTCACATTCGCCGCTAGCAAAATGGGCAGAGCTTAAGATAACAGCCAGTTTTTCCGCTGAATACTGTTGACGAATCTGTTTAAGCAGTTGGATACCATCTAAATGCGGCATACGCAGATCACTGAGTACAAGATCAAATGGCTGCTTTTGGAGTAAAGCTAAAGCTTCTTGGCCATCACTCGCCTCGTAGACCTGATGTCCAGCAGCTTTCAAGATCTCGCAGGCTAGCATACGATTGCTGGCTAGATCATCGACTATCAGTATTTTAAGTAGCCGACTATTCGCAGCTGGTTGATGATTAGGTATCGACATAGAGTGCGGTACACGCATGCTCAAATTAAAACGAGCTTCCGTTCCTCGACCCAATTCACTGCTAAGCTTTAATTGTCCACCTACTGCGTTTACCATTTCAAAACAAATCGGCAAACCTAGCCCTGAGCTTGCATGCTGGCTATATAAGGCCTCGACTCCTCGATTAAAACGAGTTTCGATATGGGCGAGTTGCTCCGTTGACAATCCGCAGCCGGTATCCTTAACACTTACCCACAAATTTTGCTGAGCGGCTTGCCACTCGACCCATACTTGAATCTCGCCTATTTCAGTATATTTAATGGCATTACTGATCAGATTGATCAACATACGTCGTAATAAGACAGGATTACCTAACAGATGAGGTGGCAAGCCACAGGTATGCAGATGGATTGGCAGCTGTTTTTCTTGCGCGCGATGACGCAATAATTGTACTAAGGCATCGAGTAGGCGTTGAGGATCAAATACCTCGTGTTTTTCTAGGAGTTTTGCTTGTTTAAATTGTGCGCGATCCAGCAAATTATCCACTAAGGCATACATCGACTCGGCTGCATAATGTGTGGTACTCCAAAGCTCTTGCTGCTTAGTGGATAATTCGGTGTGTCCTAGCAAATGGGTGGCACCGAGCATGGCATGGAGCGGGGTGCGTATCTCATGACTCAGAGTGGAAATAAAGCGCTCTTGTTGTTCGACCAGTAATTCTGCATGTTTACGTGCCAACTGCTCCCGATCCCGTGCTTGGTAGGAGCTTTTTAGGTTCATACCCAAGGCTATCGATAGTAATACCATCTCCAGATCGGCCGCCATAGTGGCCAAAATGCGCTCCCAACCATATAAGTCAAGATAACCCAGCCAATCCAGCAAGGTAATGACATGGCTGACAAGGAGGATCGTCCAAGCGGGTAAGAATACCCAAGCAGGTTTATAACCACTGAGGGCGACTGTCAGTGCTAGTAGTGGAATCAGTAAACTAGAAACGATGTAGATATACGATAAAATTCGATTTGTATGCAAGAAAATATCAGGCAAAAATAGAGTCCATAGTGAAAACAATAGCATCACGAACATGGCTAGCAAACTGAGGAAAACAAGTACCTGCGAACTTCGATATAAGCCTTGTTTGTTAGGATCATGACGTGCTGCTTCTAGACCCGGCTGCATAAATTTCAATGAAAACCAGAACAAAAAAATCATCATGCTAACACTCAAAAAACGCAAAGCTTGCCGTGCGTTGTCAAACAAGCTGATCAGGCTTTCAGGTTTGATACTCAACAACAATATCGCCGATAAATGTAAACAAGCATAAATCGTATAAATGAGGTAGGTACTGCTGCGGATAGACAGAAATAACAAAAAATTATAGACAATCAAACCCAGTGCTATCCCGATACCTATTAAGGTTAAAGCAGTACCTAGACTACTTTGCTCGACTGCAAGCGGGGCTGCCATCAGATAGGTTCGAGGCTGACTACTTGCAGAAACTCGCATGCGTTGTAAAAGACCGCAGTTGGTCTGTTTGGGTAATACGATCGGGATAAAGTAAGCAGTCAAAAACTGAGGATGGCGTAGACCCAAATTGGGACGGTGCAGGGCTTGCAAGGGTTGGCCTTGGCAATGTAGGTAAAAGTCGAGTTCCTCGAATAAGGTATTATTGGAGCGTATCACCCAGTCAAGCTGCTCAGAGCGGTTGATCAATGGAGTATAAACCCAAGATTGTCCAACACTAAGCTTGAAGTTTTGCTTGCTATCGCCTGCATCCATCAGCTGTCTCAAAGCAGTGGCGGGTGTCAAGCGGGCATCAGGGTCAGCCAAAAGATGATTTTTATTGGCGAAGCTAATGATTTTTTGTCGATCTTCGGCAGTAATTTCAAACGCTTGCGTGATGGGCAAGAGTGACAAAAAAAACCAGAGCATGCCCATGCAGGAATATAGCATCCATTTGCAACCAACAATTTGTTGTTTGCTGTTATTCATTTGCTGCCTCTCCCTCGCACCATGCAGATTTACGCGGTTGTAATTATAGGCTTTTGTTGACAGTACGTTGACAAACTTCTCGCTAAAGTGGTTTTCAAGCAGCCCCCCAAGACTCATCCACTGCCAAGGCTGCCTATAACCAGACTTTCAAAATGCGAGGGAGTATTGATGATGAAAGCAAGCAATCTGAAAAAAATGCGTGGTGCAGTTGATCCATTAAGTTTAGGTCTATTGTTTGCTGCACTGATTACCGTGATTGGTGCAAATAATAGTACTACTTACCAACAAGCCGAAGCTAAACAGCAAGCCACCCAACTGCGCAAGG
>JBJOOT010000110.1:0-11842 GCA_046051185.1 Pseudomonadota bacterium
GAGTCTGTGCCCAATTCGAATCCAGCTCCTAAAAACTTACTGCACCCACGCTACTGGCCTAGTTGGTGGGCGGTGGGTGGTTTAAGTTTATTTGCTTTTCTACCTTGGCAAACCCGCCGTTGGTTTGCCAAACGAATAGGCAGCTTTATTTATCATCATCATGCCAAACGCCGCCAAATTGTGTTAATCAATCTTGAGCTTGCTTTTCCTAGCCTCACAGTGACTGAGCGCGAGCAGTTTGCAGAACAACATTTACAAGAATATGCTGCCGCTTTACTCGATTACAGCCTATTATTTTTTCGCTCTCGCACTTGGCTTTATCAAAGAATTCAATTGACGGGAGCAGAATATTTAGAACAAGCCATTGCACAACAGCAAAATATCATGCTGCTATTGGGGCATAGTGTCTGGCTAGAGTTTGCGCCTGTGGCGATTGGTGAACAATTTAAAGCCTATGGCTCTTACAAACCGTTTAAGAATCCCGTGTTTAATTGGCTGATTATGCGCAGTCGTCTACGTGATGTGCAGTTTGTCGTTTCACGTGAAGAAGGCATGATTAAATTAGTACGCTCTTTAGAGCGGGGGCATTTATTATTTTTCTTACCTGACCAAGATCATGGGGAAAAAAATTCTGTATTTGTACCTTTTTTTGGTACAGAAAAATCAACTTTAACGACTCCAGCACGTATCGCCAAGCTTGGCCGTGCCTGTGCTTTTCCAATGATGGCTTTTTTTGATGAAACAACGGGCAAGTATCAAATTAAAATTGAACCTGCTTTAGATGATTTCGGTGCTCTAGCCCCACAAGAAGATGCCGCTAATATGAATGCAAGCTTTGAAGCTTTAGTTCGACAACACCCAACCCATTATATGTGGCTGTTAAAATTATTTAGAACTCGTCCTGCTAAAGGAGAAAATCCCTATTCAAAACTCACAAGTCATCCGTAAACCTTCTAAAGTTTGGCCTTGGAAATTAACATAAAAGGTTTCCTTCTCACGAAAACCTAAAGACTCATAGCAAGCGCGTGCTGCAAGATTAGACTTAACAATTGAAATGCGCAGTAGCTTTTTATGCTTGAGTTTTTCTAACATATGTTTTAATAAGCGCTGGCCTACTTTTTGCCGATGAAACTTCGGATCGACATAAAGCCACGCAATATAATCATGCACATAGCCACCGAAGCCTTTAATTTGGCCTTGCTCTTCTAACACTAAAATCGTTGACTGAAAAAAACGTTGTAAATTATCAGTTTCTTCTAGCAAAGTTTCAAACTCAAATTCAGAAGATTCATAGCTAAACTCATAGGGTCTAGCTAAATGATAAATCTCCGACAATCTGTTTAAGTCTTTTTTTTGGTACGGTCGAATCATATAAATTTTTGCTTAACTTATTTTTCTATTTTATTCAATTGTGCAGGTACCATCACCACTGAAACCTTATCATAAGTTAAGCCCTCAATACTTTTTTCTACAATCAATTTAATTTCAGACTTCATACTTTCTAAATCATAAGCTGGATGATATTTGATAAATACTGAAGCAGAAGAAGGCTTTAATTGCTGCCCTGAAGCACTCGTTTCTGGCAAAACTACATGCACACGCGCCACTAATACTCCATCAATTTGAGTTAAAGTTTCTTGTACGCTTTGTGATAAAGCAAAAATAAACCGGGCGCGTTCTTCGGTGGGAGAGGAAATTAGACCATCTTTTTGAAACATTTCATTGACTGAAAAGACTTTCTCCTTAGGATAACCATGTTCTTGTAATAATTTTACTGCGGCAGGAATACTGGATTTATCGACACTCAGGGTGTAAGTATTCGTTTTTTTATCAACAATTTTTTCAGCTGTAATACCTTGGTTTAACATAATCGCCAACATATTATTGGCGTCTTGCTCTGCTAAACCACTATACAAATCAGTTTTACACCCAGATAAAGCTAAGAGTGCAAATAGAGAAATAGCTGGAATGCCTTTTATTGTATTTATTTTCATTGCAACCTTCTTAGTGAATTAAGGATTAGCCACTGGCTCTAAACAGTGTTTGGAAACCTCTAGAGAGTTGCGACACGATAGAAGAGGCTAATTCAACTCCAGAAGACCACATCTGAAAATTCATCGCCCAAGTATTCACATCTCGCTCATAATTTAGCATCGCCACATTACCTTTACGCATGCTATCCATCATGTCCTTCAGCTCGGTTACTTGGTTATCACTGCTACTGGACACATTTGGATAAGTGCGTAAATCACCACTACTGGTATTCTTCAATTCATCCATATAAGACCCAAGCTGAGGGCGATTCTTCAGCTGATCCATAATTGAATGATAGGATTTATCCATCCCTGTTACTCGCTCAACAAAAGCATCGGTAAAACCTTGAGTGCTGTCAGTCTGAGTGGGATCAATCTTTTGTAAAATGGGTTGATCACGCATCGAGGGGGAATCTATTTGCCCCCCTGATTGACCAATATTTGTTAAGAGATCCTGAAAGCGTGTCGAGTCTGCAGCCTCAGGGCTAGGCAAAGGTTGTGGAGCGACTTGAGTATTAGGAATAGGTAATTGAATACCCAATAAGCTTGGATCTACCATGACAATATCCTAGTTTTGACTACTTAGACAAATAAAAATCAGCAATGCCTTTTTCGTCTGAGTTACCACGCAACGATACTTCTTCAAACAAGGTACGTGCCTCATCCGTTTCACCCGAAAGATTTAAGGCAATCCCTAAGAAACATTTAGCACTCATGTGATCAGGTTCTTTAGCTAAAACCTGATTGCGGAAAATAGAAATAGCACCATCCATATCACCCGCATACATTTTTGCTACAGCTACCCCCATCTTAATAGATGACTGTTCTCTAGCAATCGCATCAACGCCTTCCATAATTGCTTGAGAGCGTGCTGAATCACCTTTAAAACAAGCCATGTACCCTACTTCAGATAATAATTGAAGAATTTCAGTCGTTGCTTTCATTATTTTCTCTTTATTAATGCAAGATTACTCTTAAAAATGGCACTACATCATAGATGTAGTGCCATGCCTTACTTAATTAGCGATTAGCTAGATGAGTTTCTGGCTAGTGTTTGCATGATACCTTGCATACGCTCAGTAACTGATGCTTCATGCTCTAGTGTAGTGCTTTCAATACTAAACCGTCTATTCTCTGCTACAGATTGCTCTTGAAATTGTAACATAGCATTATTAGTTGCTTGCATTTTGCTAATAGCATCTGAAAATGAACTAGTATCAATTGTTGCCATTATGAATTAACTCCTAATTAAAAATTATAACATTCCCGATGACTTCTACATCAAACGCAGGGAACTATAAACTGAGAGGCATTGCGCTCCATGCCAAGTCACTTCCCATTATTTTTGGGACCAGACCTGTTCCACTACCTCCGAACCCGCTTCTAAAGCTTGCAGAAATTTATTTAACTTTTCATATTCTGCTGGCTCCACCCCCTGATTTAACTCAAACCGAACTTCTGATGCTACTTGACTGAATTTTTCAAGAATTTCATTCTTGTAAATACCGGAAATATCATTTTTGAGGTTTTGCTCTATTTGTAAAATCATTGTTTATCCTCTACACCATAATACATTGGTATTTCGATACCATTATTTGAAAGGAGCACATGATCTGGAGTAATCTTTTTAATAAAATAATCATTTCCCAGATTTGAGCCCTCCATGTACTTCTTACCGTCTTTTGAAACTAGAAACGGTGTTTCCCCTACACTCACGCTCCTAATCACTAATTTAAGGCGATCACGAACGTTATATAAATTCTCAACTATGGCAGGGCCAACTCCATTGGTTTGAGTAAATTCATCATACAGAGCTGCCCAACGCTTTAATTCGTTTTGGGTCAACTCGCCGTCAACTTTAATACGTGCATTTTCGATAGTAACCTTAACGCGGCTAGACAGGCCTTTTTTCTCGATAAACTGCACCAAGGCTTCCTTACGCTTGATCAAGGTCTGCACAGAGCGATCATCAATAGACTGAATACCACTGACATCCGACATAATATTAGCTTTAATTTGCGCCCAATCCGCCTCATCACTCACATAGCCATGTGCCGCAAGCTTGCCTTCTTCGAGATTGCTAAACGAAAGATCTAATTGGCCTAAAGCGCGTGCCACTTGGGTGGCATTAGCGACTAGATCCTCTCGTACCCATACCCGATAATTAATCCCGCTACCGGCTAATAATGCCTGATTCATCAACTCACGCTTATCATCCCGAGTTTGAACATAACCCGTAATAGCAATACGACCATCTGGATCACGAATTACGCTTAGATCTGTCGGCTGCAATTTTTTTACTAATTCTTCCGCCCGCTGTTCAGCTGATTCACTTAAACCGACTTTCTCGGCAATGCCACTAATATATGGCCTAAAGAATAATAAATTAGCTAATAACAATAAGCCTAAACCGAGTACCAATAAAGTCCAACCTAACGCTTTAGACTTCGGTTTAGGAATAATCGGTGCTGAATGGATCGCTGCATGCGCCGAAGCGGCAGGAAGCTTAACTGCCTCAGCAGGCTTACTCGCCTTCACTGTCGGGGGGGCTAGCGATTCGTTTAACTTAGCTTCATGCCCACGCCGACCCGGTTTACGCACATCGGCGATAAAAAAATCAATACTGCCTAAACTAACTACTTGATAAGGCTTAAGTGGATGCGTTCCTAAATCGATTTCCTTATTATCAATGAGCACTGGTTTAGCCAATGCTTCTAAACTAATATTTTCCTCATCTACTTTTAATTTCAGGTGCAAGTCAGCGATATTTTCATCATGCAAGATAATGTCACTAGACATAGATTTGCCGATAACAACTTCAGCAACTTTTAAGCGAACTAAAGCACCAGCATTGCTGCCACTAAGCACTTTCAAAAGATAAGGGGTGTGCTGCATGCTCATATTATTTGGGGCTCTTTTTTATAGGTAAAGTGGTGAGCTAATGATTTCATAAGCAAAACTCAACACAAAAACTTAGCGATTAATGACATCCACCACATCAAAACCAGGAAAACGCTCTTTAGTAGCTACATCTTTGTTGACTTCAGCATTAGTCGATTTAGGGCGCTCATTGCTATAATTCACTTGCCCCTTGGCATCTATCCATTTATACACTTGTGGGCGCTCAAGCTTTTGAGTATCCATCATCTTTGCCATATCTAAAACTGAACTCACAAAGCGCTCAGGGCCTGTGAAATAGATCATATTATCCACCTCAGAAACTTCCCAATGATATTGGCTATCCAATACATTCAGGCGCTTCATCGCCGTAGTAAAGGCTTGTGGGGTCATTTTCTCTAAACTGACAGAACCGCGCTGTGCCTCATTTTCTTTATAAACATACAGCATCTCTCCATCAAAAAACCAAATTAAACCGTAAGTCTTAACTAAGTTATTAAAGATAAGCTCCGGTAGTTGTTGCTTATAATGCAGGCTAACAACATCCTTAATTTGCGGGCTAAGCACGACAGGCACTTTCTGCGTTGAGGCTAAAGTCTGCAACAGATCAACCAAAGGCTCTTGATCAGAAAAATGCGAATAGGCCTGCTGACTCCAAGTTAAGGGAGCAGCCCATGCTGCTTTTGTTAGTAGCAACAAACAAACAACGAGTATTCTTACTAACATTACTAATTCAGCCTAAATATTTTCTATAATGTCAATGATTCCAAAAATGTGTCAAGAGGTCGAATAACACCCTGATGAACGTATCAAAATGACAGAGTAGCAGACTCTGCTAGGATGATATGAGACTGAATCACACTCTAAGATCAGCACAGCATAGCTAAAACTAGAATCAAGCCCTAGGCATACTATCAGCCCAGCACTACCACTCATCAGCTTATTGCAGTGCTAATACCCTATAAACGTTTTAGAATACTTGTTCACAATAAAAGCATTCTGTGGCTGCGAACACAGAATAGATAACAACTAGACTAGCGGAGCTGCATAGCAACTATGACAACAGCCATCTCCTTTAATAAAAACTTTCAAACCACTAAAACCAATAACGATACCCAAAACCTGAACTTCACTAATAACTTCAATTGGTCAGCATCACTCAGTTTATTTAGTGAATCCACTCAGCAGATGCAAATGATGATTTTGGTGATGCAGGTCTTACAACAATTGATGCAACAGCTCAATCAACGCCAAGATCAAGCTAATCCAACGCAAGCCGCTACCCCTTTAACCTTGAGCCAAACAGAAAAAACTCTTCTTCAAGGCAGTTTTGGTGATGCTCAAACGAAGCTGCAGGTACTAGACGGCGCTAACCAAGACGGCCAATTAACCGTTGGTGATACTCTGATTATCCAAAATGAAAATGGTCAGGAATTGAAGCGCAGCACGCTCAGTAGTCGTGATATTTATGACTTACGTTTTCGTGAAAATATGCTGAAAAATGGCTTAGCTGTTGAGACCGGTTGGGAGTTCACCGATCAGTTAGTGAGTATCAAAGATGCAGCTTTGGCCAAGCCAGAATTACGTGAGTTTACCAATGCCAATGGCTCAACGAGCACAGAGCGAGTACTTGAACGTAATCAATTCTGGGAAGTTGTTGAACGTGATGGCAATCGCTATTTATTAATGCGCACTAGCAATGATCAAAACCAAGCTGTTCAAGCCTCTGATGCTATTAATGATTTATTCAATCATCGTGAAGCCTATGCCTTTGATTGCGCTAGCCCCATGTCAGTGCTTAATTTAAAAGCAAGCCTTGATACCATCGGTACGGCTGATTTTAACCGTAATGCGGGGCAATTAATGATTTCCTCCTGGTTTGATCAATATGACAATTCACAGTTTGATGGTGGCTATATCGCTCAAGTCCGAACCGCAGCAGCGGGTGAAGTCAATATTAACGGAGTTCGCAATTTAGCGGGTGAAACGGCCTTATTCGATCCTAATAAAGGTGACAAATTGATTCCCGGTAATGCCTATTATTTTGATTTACCCGGCGATAATACCAGCTCTGTGCAAGGTTGGAATGCTCTGTACTTAGGGCAAGATACAGAAGGACATCATCAATTTTGGAGTAGTAGCATCGGTAAAATTAGCATTGATTTTGCGAATAATACTTATCTCACGGCAGGCCAATTAAGCGGTTATTACTTAGGGGCGGTAGTCTCTGATCCTAATACTAGTCGCTTACAAGCTTGGGATGATGATGGTTCGGTTGTGCGCTGATGCAGATAAACGGTGTAAGTTGCAGCTCAGAATACTTAGTTATAAACTCGGCTTATAAAATAATTTATAAGCCTGTTGCTCAATCTTTCAAAAATGTACCAGCAAGCCTTGTTAAAGCAATCGCGCTTGGTATGGGTCTGGACATGGTAGGCCATAAAGATAATAACAATGACTGATGAACGCCGCCGTATAACACTTAAGCTCCTCGCACCGCCACTATGGACACCGGCCGCTGTGCGTATGAATAATTTACTGCTGACTAAAACGCAGCCGTTTACTTTTTTTCTTAGCGAGACTAAAGCCTTTCGCCTACAGATCTTTCCAACTGAGCCCAATAATAGCTTCGTTTTTCCAATCGGTCTTACCTTAGGGATTGGTGATACCACTGCGGGCTTATGGCTGTCTGAATGGCCTTTATTAGATCAAATTCGTAGTTATATTCCAGAAGGTATGTTAGCGCGCCTACCTGAAAATCTTGGTATCGCCCTCGCTGAAAATGCCCTAGACCCTCTTATTACTCGTATCGAAAATGGCTTAGGCAGCAAAATAAAGATTCAATCTTTATCTGCTGATAAAAACAGTAATTTATATGCCCTTCCCTTAAGTTTTGAACTCCTTGAAGGCCAACGCAATGCAAGCCAACAGACTCTAATTCGTGGCTTATTAATGGTAGAAGAGCGGCTTTATCCCTTAATTCAAGAACGTTTACGCTTTTGGCCTTCCGATACCGAGCTACAATGGGAAAACTTAGAGGCTAATCTATTTTTAGAAATCGGTACAGCTACCGTTTCGGTACAAGAAGTTAATCATTTTGAACCCTCGGATATTATTTTACTCGACGATAATGGTTTCCGTCGAGAGGGCTTAATTCGTCTGCGTTTAAATACCCTACTCTATTGTGGGGCACAACTCATTGCTGAACCCAACCGGCAAATCACTATTACGACGGACTGGAATATTATGAGCGACAATGATCAAAAGCAAAGCGTTCAACAAATCAATCAACTGCCTGTACAATTATCCTTCGATTTAGGGCAAAAAACCTTATCTTTTAATGAAGTTAAGCAACTACGTCCCGGCTATGTGATTGATCTCTCACAAAGTTTACCTGAAGTCGTTCAAATTCGTGCTCAAAACAAGTTAATCGGCACAGGTGAATTAGTAGATATTAGTGGGCGTATTGGTGTACGTATTTTGAGCCTATTCGGTAATCGCTCTAAAACAGGTTAATGAGTAATGGAAACAACTTTTCCAAATCCCATCTTGCTAATTGGAGTACTCACCTTATTAGCCCTTGCTCCCTTTTTAGCTATTTTAGTGAGTTCTTTTATTAAGTTAGTTGTCGTTATGCAATTAACTCGTAGTGCCTTAGGTCTACAACAAGAACCACCTAATATGGCGATTAGTGGTATCGCTATTATTTTATCCATTTACATTATGGCACCTGTTGCTATGGAGACACATGAAATCTTTCAGCAACAAGGCGTAGAAATTACGGATATTCAAAATCCGAATTTTACGACGGCATTAAGTCAAAGTACAACGCCCTTACAAAACTTTTTAACAAAGCACTCCTCTGAATCTGAACGAAATTTCTTTGTGAAAACCACTCAACAGATTTGGCCTGCTAAATATGCCAAAGATGTGAATGATCGACATCTATTAGTATTAATTCCAGCTTTTTTAGTGAGTGAGTTGACCTTAGCTTTTCAAGTAGGCTTTTTAATTTACCTGCCCTTTATTGTGATTGACCTTATTGTTTCGAATATCTTGCTTTCACTGGGTATGATTATGGTTTCACCAGTCGTTATCTCTTTACCCTTTAAGCTATTATTATTTGTAATGATTGATGGCTGGTCACGCTTGATTCATGGCTTATTACTGAGTTACTCCTGATATGGATGAGAATAGTTTTTTATTTTTCACCGCTCAAGCCATGAAATTGGTATTGTATTTATCCATGCCAGCTATTGTAGTCGCTACTTTAGTTGGCTTAATTATTGGCTTGTTTCAAGCACTTACCTCTATTCAAGAGCAAACCTTACCGCATGGATTTAAATTAGTTGCTGTTATGGTTGCTATTGGTATTACGGTTCGTTGGCTTGGTCCTGAACTTTACAATTATACAATTAGTATCTTTGATCAAATCGCTTTGGTGCACAGATGATTGACGTTTGGCACTCATGGTCGCTCGCTTTAATTCTGACCACACCCAGAATTCTGATGGCCTTCAGTGTCATTCCCGTTTTTTCACAACCCATTTTCCCTGCAATGATTCGTAATGGTGTGATGGTGATGATTTCCTTATCTTTATTACCGCTCACTAAAGATCAGCTGACTGGTATCACGTTAGATATTCCAATGTTTGCTTTATTAATTTTTAAGGAATCTGTGATCGGCTTTTTACTCGGCTATGCCATGAGTCTGCCATTTTGGGCAGCACGCGGGGCGGGCTTAGTCATGGATATGCAACGTGGTGCAATGACGGGCATGTTTTTCTCGCCGACCATCGGTAATATGGTTTCACCTTTGGGGAATCTACTTGCACAATTGGCGATTACCCTAGTATTTACAAGCGGGGGGTTTATGCTGTTATTGCAAACCCTAATGCTAAGTTATCAAGTATGGCCTTTAGATAAATTTTTCCCTGATTTAACACCTGAAACAGCTGGTTTTTTTGTTAAGCAATTAGATGCCTTGATGTATACAACGCTGTTAATTGCAGGCCCTTTTATTGGCATTATGCTGATTATTGATATAGGTACAGGCTTAGTAGGACGCTATCTGCCACAGCTGAATGTGTTTTTATTATCTATGCCAATTAAAAGTGCTTTAGTATTTTTAATATTGATTATTTATATCGGCATTATCGGCCGCTATTTACATGATAGCTTTTTAGATTTCGGCGCAAATCTTCACTTATTAGGTAGGCTACTAAATGTCGGATAGTAGTAGCGAAAAAACCGAAAAGGCGACCCCCCAGAAGCTACGCGATGCGAAGAAAAAGGGGCAAGTACCTAATAGTAAAGACATACCTAGTGCACTCATTTTATTATCTTTAACTATTTACTTATGGGTGATGGGCGACTGGATTTTGGCTAAAATGGCTGAGCTTTATATTATTAGCTATCAACTGCCAACCCTTCCTTTTAATCAAGCTTTAAGTGCAGCAATTAAGCTTAGTGTAGAAATTGGTTTATTCGCTATTGTCTTACCGATTGTAGGTATCGCTACTATTATGGGTATTCTTGGTAATATCGTGCAGTTTGGGATTATTTTTTCTTTTGACCCACTGATTCCACGTCTCAGCAAAGTTAATCCGGGTGAAGGGTTTAAGCGTATTTTTTCTATGAAACAAGTGGTTAATACCTTGCTTTCATTAATTAAAACCTTAGCGATTGGCCTTGCTTTGTATATCGTCATGCATGTGGGGTTTTTTCAATATATGAATGAAATCAAGCAATGCGATATTCCCTGCCAAAAAGAAATTACCGCTGAGCTACTAAAAAAACTCATGATGATGATCCTACCGTTAATTATTGTCTTAGCGGCTTTGGATTTAATCTTCCAAAAAATCCAGTTTGAGAAAGATCAGCGCATGACTAAAGAAGAGATCAAGCGCGAAATGAAAGATGCTTACGGCGATCCGCATGTACGAGGTGCACGCCAAGGAATGCGTCGTGAACTCACCGAACAAGACATTCAGGCAAGGATTAAGACAGCTCGTCTGGTGATCATAGACATCGGTCTAGCGATTGCACTCTACTATGAGCAGGATGTTACTCCTTTGCCAGTTATAGTCGCGATTGGTAAAGCAGGCATGGCGCGAAAAATGATCGAAATTGCTCAAATTGAAAATGTGCCCATCATTAGTGATGCACGCTTAGTCGCCGATTTAATTGAAGAGGGAAAAATCGACCAATATATCCCAACATCTACTCTTGACCGAGTTGCTAAAGCGATGCGCAATAATAAACGATAAAACAGAACTCGGTTACGCCCTACACCTGCATATTAGATAAAGACGATGGAAACTCAGGAACAACAAACAGCCAGTGTTAACAGGGATAATACAAATACTAAGGATGGAAACAAAGCGAGTCAGCTCTTAACGTCTAGTCTAGATCGTATTCGCTCAGGCGAGCTAAAAGCACGCCTCCATTATTTTCTTTTTCAACAAACACAGCAAGCTAAAGAATCCGATAGTTTGCTCTCTAAATATAAACGCCGTTTACTCGATGATTGGCAGTTATGGCTCGGTTTAGGGATGTGTTTAACTGCCTTAATGATGTTTGCTAGCCCACAAAAAACTTGGCTTTGGCAATTACCCTTAATCTTGCTATCAGTTTTTTTAGCTCCGATTATTTTTGAAATTCCAGCAGCCTTAAATAGTTTATTTGGACATACAGAGCATCAACATTTAGTCGGCAAGGTAATTAGTTTAACTCGCCCTATTATTGAGCGACGGGGGCAAACTATTTTAGAAGGGCGCGAATGGTTAGTTTCAGGGCCGGATTGCCCAGCGGGTGCTGAGGTTAAAATTGTTACTTTAGATGCCAAAACTTTATATGTCGTACCACTATCCGGTCTAAAACGTGCAGGTGTTGTATGAGTCTCACCGAAAA
>JBJOOT010000111.1:0-11714 GCA_046051185.1 Pseudomonadota bacterium
TAGCGCGGCTTACTTGGACTTTATTTCCTGCAGACCCCTCACTCAACCTTGCAGCCAATCAAACTGAAATTGCTCCTGCCGTTGAAGTCATTCCCGCCACTGCAAGCTCGCTGGAGCTTGGCCAAGAGTTGGCAAATTATCATTTATTAGGTGTGTATCAAGCCCCGGTTGCACCACCGCCGCCGGCTCCCGTTGTTGAACAAGCACCAGCACCCGCCCCAGAAGCCCCCCGTGTTCCACTCAAACTGGTTGGTGTTTATGCCTTACCCAATAAAAATGGTGTGGCTGTCATTGAAGTTGGGGGTGCAGCCCAAAAAGTAGTGGGTATTGGTGAAGCTATCGCAGACAGTAATGGGGCGGTTTTAGAAAAAGTCTTTCCTGATAAAATCGAAATTAGCTGGCAGGGAAAAATTGAAACCTTAGGGATGCCAAAACTCGGTGATGTTCCTGTAGCAGGTGGCGGTGAAGCACCGATTGAAGAATATATTCCTGAGCCAGAACCAGAGATTGTTCCTGATCAATTAATGTTGCAGCAGCAAGAAGCACAGCAACAACAACTGCAACAAGAAGAAGCTGATGAAGAAGAGGGTGCGCCTGCAGCTCCTGCTCCTCCCGGAGCAGCTCCGCCACAAATGCCACAACTTGATCCTGAAGCTAATACTAGTGGTAGTTCTGAATTAGGCAGTTTTCGCCAACAAGTCGCCCAAAATAATCTAAAACTGTTAGAAGTCATTCGCCCAAGTCCTGTTTCTGAAAAAGGTCAGTTGACGGGGTTTAGAGTTACTCCAGGGCAAAACGAGGCTTTATTTAGAAAAACGGGCTTACAAGCTGGCGATGTTGTTACTGGGATTAATGGTATGCCACTGAATAGCAATTCATCTAGTTTGCAAGCTATGCAAGGCTTATTGACAAGTGCAAGCGCCGAATTAACGGTCTTACGTGCTGGGCAAACTACTTCGGTACGGGTCAGCTTTTAAAAGCTAACCCTTAGCTCTTTGGTTCAGCGCCTATCAAGAACGGCGTTGAGCATCCTTTACTGAGGGCAGTTGCATTAATTTCTCTAATACCTCGGACAATTGTTCAATATCTTGAATTTGAATTGTTAAATTGATGAAGGAGATTTCTTCGTTTTCTCTAGGCAGCGTATTAATTTCGTGAATATTAATATTCAGTCGCGCTAAGACATCAGCAACATCACGAACTAAGCCCGGTTTATTTTCTCCACTCACTTGAATATCAACGGCGTAATCCATCGTCCCCCCTCTCCAGCTTACATCAACTAAACGTTTTTTCTGTTCCTCATTAAGATGTAGGATATTTTTACAATCGACTCGATGCACTGAAATACCTCGTCCAATCGTAATATAACCAATGATAGTCTCACCTTGTAAAGGTTGGCAGCATTGTGCCATTTGGGTAACTAAATCGGTTACGCCCTGAACCACGACTCCCCCAGTTTGCTTGCTGAGAGCCACCTTTTTAATCTTACGAACGGGTATTTCTGTGGAGCGTGAACGCAGCAGTGAGTCAGAAAACTGTTTAGGGCTAATATCTCCACGGCCAAGCGCAATCAGAAAGTCTCGTTCATTTTGCCGCCCAAATTGCTGAAATAAGTCTTGTGCTTTGAGATTTGGGAAATTTAATTTGTGCTTTTCCCGCTCTAAAATAGCGACCCCTTCTTGATAATTACGCTCATGGTTTTGCTGACGAAACCAGTGATTAATCTTTTGCCGAGTACGTGGGGCTTTAACAAAACCAAGGCTACTATTCAACCAATTCATTTTTGGCCTTGGTTCTTTGTTCGTGATTATCTCAACTTTATCCGCATTTTTAAGCTCATAATTCAGTGAGGTCAGCCGATCATTCACTTTGGCACTGTGACAACGATGCCCTATATCGGTGTGAATGGCATACGCAAAGTCAATCGGAGTCGCGCCTTTAATAAGATCAACAATCTTACCCTTCGGGGTTAATACAAATACGCGATCAGAAAATAATTCAGCCTGAAAATCTTCGATTAATTCACCATCATCCACATCGGCGTCTAATAAGCGCCGCATAGAATTAATCACTCGCTCTAAGTTGCGATCATATCGGCTGCCTTCTTTATAACGCCAATGAGCTGCGACCCCAAGCTCAGCAAAATGATGCATTTCCTGAGTACGAATTTGAATTTCTACCGGTCGATCTACGGGGCCAATCACTACAGTATGAATTGACTGATAGCCATTTGATTTGGCATGGTCGATATAATTATCAAATTCTTCTTGAATATGCGCCCAACGGGCATGCACAAGGCCGAGCACTTGATAGCAAGCATCATTATCATCCACAATGATTCTAATCGCGCGTAAATCATATAATTGATCAATCCGTACATGCTTACGCTGCATTTTTTTCCAAATACTATAGATATGCTTAGGGCGGCCATAGACCGTCGCCTTAATATTGGCCTCAGCTAGCATAATCTGAATAATCTGAATAAATTCTTGAATATAGTTTTCGCGCTGTAAACGAGTATTCGCAAGCGCTTTAGCGATACTTTTATATTGCTGCGGCTCTAAGAAACGGAAAGATAAATCCTCTAGCTCCCATTTGACCTGACTAATTCCTAAACGATTCGCCAAAGGTGCAAATAGCATCATGGTTAAATTTGCCGCGTGCATATGCAAGGGACTTAAATCTATTCGCGCTAATAGCCGTAAATATTGTAATTGCCAAGCTAATTTGACTAGCACCGCACGTATATCGCCGACCATTGCTAACAGCATATTACGCACTAACTCAGCCTGTTCTTTTTGAGTCGGATCCGCTGCCACTGCGGTATTTTCACGAAAAGAATGCAAACTCCACATGCCCGTACAGATACGGCTCACCTGACTGCCATAATCGCGCTCAATCTCCCCTTGTTTTAAGGCTTCAGCATACAGTGGATCAGAGAGCAGGGCAGCAAGTAGCGTCAATTGCTCCGCTTCCATCAAGCGTAGATTTTCAGCGACATCTAAGCTACAAGGTTGTAAATGCTCGCATTCTCCTCGCGCTATTAACGGTCGTAGCGCTTTATAGAGTAGGTCTAAATCCTGTTCTTGCTTAGAAACCCATAAGCGTCGTACCCAAGTATCTAAGTCACGTGACTTAGGGTTGACGGTTTGGCTGTGTTGCATAGTGAAATATCCTCTCCGTCTTCATCCATGAAGCTATTGGCAGTTAGAAATTATTCTAGTGAGTTAAAAAATGCCCTAATCTGTCTTTATAATAATTTAACTAGAGCCTTTAGTTCAGCAAAATTTGTCATAATCGCATCAGGCTTTAATCCTAAAGGTTGCTCCCGTTGCTGCGGATTAAACCAGATAGTACGCAATCCGACTTGCTGTGCGCCAATTACATCTTTTTCTGGGTCATCACCCACATAGACCATTTCATGCGCAGGCACTTGAGCTTTGGTTAAAGCTTGCTGAAAAATTGAAGGATGCGGCTTAGCCACCCCAGCCTCCGCCGAACTGAGGGTAAATTTAAAAAGATCAGCAATTCCAATCTGCTGAACACTCGCATTGCCATTGGTAATGACCCCTAAGGAATACCCTGTGGCTAAGTATTTTAGGTTGCTGAGCACGTCTGGGAAAAACTTTACCTGATTACGGGCTTGCCAAAAGACTTGGAACGCTGGCTCTGCCATTGACGGCTCAAGTTTGGTTTCAAATGCCAATTGTTGCAACCAACGCCGCCGCAATGTGGTCAAATCATGCTGTAATTCAGGGTGCTGCTCTAGATAAGCCATCCGACTCGCAATCAGGCTCTCTAAACTTGGATAGGCTGCCACTAAGGCTGGATAATATTCTTGCAGATAGTGAAACAAGGCTTGCTCTGCGTGATGAATCACTGAATGGCAATCCCATAAGGTATCGTCTAAATCAAAGGCAATACAGCGAATAGTCATCAAGCAGTATCCAACAAAATAAAATTATATACTAACAGTAACTGGCTGTTTTAACCGAGAAGGGTTCATCATGAAATTTGTTACCTGCTTAAGCCTACTGATTTTAAACCTGCTTAGCCCCTGTGTTAAAGCAGAAACCTTAGTATTAATTCCCGGTTTTCAAGAACAAGGGATGGCTTGGCGCTTTCAGCATGTGACCTCAGCTTTAGAATCAGCTGGCTGGATAGATGGAGGCAATTTAGTTTTAACCCCAAGCGGTATTGTGAATAACACCGTTTTGGCTAAACGCCCTAAAAAACTACTCTATACCCTTGAATTACCCAATCAGCTCTCTATCACACAGCAAGCCCTTGCTTTAGATCATTATCTCAAAGCAATCGCGGCACAACGCAAAGAGCCACTCAGTTTAGTTGGACATTCTGCCGGAGGGCTAGTGGGACGTTATTGGTTAGTCAGTCTCCACAGTGTTCCTGTACATACCCTAATCACTATCGCAACGCCACACCTTGGTACACCTTGGGCAGATTTTTCTGAGGTAGCGATTAATACACCTTTAGCTGAATTAGCCAGTCATTTAGGCTTTGACCTAGCCAACTCGCAACAATTATATAGCGAGTTACGCGAAGAGCGCCCGGGTAACTTTTTATATTGGCTCAATCATCAGCCACATCCTGCTATTCGCTATGTAGCTATTGTGCGTAATAACCAAAGACCGGATTCAATGGATGTAGTCGTGCCACCACAGAGTCAAACCATGACCAAAGTCTTGGCTCTGCAAGGTCGAACAGAAACCGTCTTCAGCGAAGGGCAACATTTTATCAATGCCAATGACGGCTATCGGATTGCAAAAATTTTGGCACAACGCTCTCCTCCGAAAAAATAAGGCTAGCGGAAACTACCGATCCCCTATGGCTAGTGTTATTATTAAGAGTAGGGTAAATAACCAAAAGCTCGTGTGAGCCTTAATAATAGAATCAATTAGCTACCTAGATAGATGATACCCATGAACGAGGCGATTTACGCACCGAATCATACTCCTTTAATGAAAACACTGCCGCTGGCTCTGGCAGTGCATGTCGCTGTCATTTTTGGTATTTCCTTTGCACCGTTAGTTTTGCCCCGTCTAGCGATCCCCCCTGCTTTAGACATTACGCTTGTGCAATTGCCTAGCGAGGAAACACCCAAAGAAGTGAATTTTCTGGCACAAGCCAATCAAGCAGCCAGTGGTACAGAAGAGGAGGTCAATAAACCCCGTAGTCCGTTAGCCTCAACGCTTGCCCAAACGGATATCGGTGAATCCCCTTTACAATCAGAGGCCAAAACTGAAGATTTAGCGCCCAAACTCGATCCGCAAATACTCACGACCAAAGGCAATACCTTCACCGAATTAAGCAAAGAGCCTGAGCAACCGGATAATCCTAATCAACTGATTGCTGATATTACGGCTGATAGCGCTCAAGAAATTGCACAATTATTAGCAGAGGTCGATGCTGCTGAAGCACAGTATGCTCGCCGTCCTCGCATTCATTTTATTGATGCGGTTAGTGCGAAAAGCGCCGTTGAAGCTGAATATATTGATACTTGGATTAAAAAAATTGAGCGGATTGGGAATATTAACTTTCCAGAAGAAGCTATTCGCCGCAATATGAGCGGCAAATTGATTCTGAATGTAACGCTCGATCATGTAGGTCGTGTTGTAGATAGCCAGATTGATGTATCATCGGGCTTTAATATTTTGGATAAAGCGGCGCTACGCATTGTAAACTTAGCTTCGCCCTATCCGCCGCTCCCTGCGGATATTCGCAAGAAATGGGATCAGCTCAATATTACCCGCACTTGGATTTTCCATAGCGGCACTTTAAACACAGAATAGAGTCTATGCAGGCTATTTCTAATTTGCGTAACAATTTGTTGATTGCCATGCCGAGCATGGATGATCCCAATTTCGACCACACAGTCACCTTAATTTGTCAGCATGACGAACAAGGCGCTTTTGGCGTTACCATTAATCGTCCACTAGAAATTACGATTGGTGAATTACTCGCACAATTAGATATTGAACTCACCAATATCCAGCTGGCTAACCGTGTGGCCATGAGTGGTGGTCCGGTGCAGTCTGAGCAAGGCTTTGTCCTGCATAACACCAATCGGTCATGGGAAAGCACTTTACATATTGCTGAAAATCTATCGATTACCTCCTCTAAAGATATTTTAACGGATATTGCAGCAGGCAATGGCCCTGATCAATTTCTCTTAGTCCTCGGTTGTGCAGGCTGGAGTCCGGGGCAACTGGAGCAAGAAATTAAAGAAAATGCTTGGCTGACTTGTGATGCAAATAATTCCATCCTGTTTGAGATGCCATATCCACATCGTTGGCGAGGAGCTGCCTCTACTTTAGGGATAGACCTTAATCTATTAGGCACGGCGGCTGGTCATAGTTAAAGCATGTCGATCACGGTATTAGGCTTTGATTTTGGACTCAACCGCACGGGTGTTGCCGTCGCAAATACCCTAACAGGTGTCGCTACCCCACAAGCCGTTTTACACTCACAGAATCAGCAACCAGATTGGCAAGGGATTGAGCGCCTCATTCAATTATGGCGACCAAGCATTTTAGTCGTGGGTATGCCCCGCAAGCTCGATGGCAGTGAAAGTAGTATGCACGCGACCATCTTGAAATTTTGTCATGAGCTTGAAAAACGCACTGCACTCCCTGTCCAGACTGCAAATGAACAATTATCCTCTCAAGAAGCAGAACAACGTTTGAAAAGCGCCCGCCAAGCAGGTCGAAAGCAAAAAATTCGCAAAGAAGAAATTGACCAACTCGCTGCCGCGATTATTTTAGAGAATTGGATGCAAGAACATGCCCAACAATCCTTATAATTTGCCCGAATTATTAGATCAGCTCGCTGAGCAACTCAAAGTCTATTTACAAGATCATCAAATTAATAACCCTCTCCTTGTCGGGATTGAGCGCTCGGGTGTTTGGTTAGCGGCTGTTCTGCATGAACGTTTGCAACTTACGGAAAGTTTAGGCAGTTTAAATATTAGTTTTTATCGGGATGATTATCATCGCACCGGCCTAGCTGTACAGACTGAACCTTCACGTTTACCTTTAAGTTTAGAGGATCGGCATATCATTTTGGTCGATGATATTATTCATACTGGGCGTACCATTCGTGCTGCTATGAACGAATTATTTGATTATGGGCGGCCTGCAAGTATTATTTTAGCAACCATTGTAGCTCGTCAAGGTCGGGAATTACCGATTGAGCCTCAAGTCTGTGTACTGCGTGAAGATCCGGGTAAAGACTATATTTACCATATTTCCCAAAACCCGTTACGCATGGAATTGATACGGAAAACCTAAGACAAAGGTTTATCAGGCTGAGACAAACTTGTAAAATACAGCCACCTTAGCCATCTAGCGAATCAGCCTCATGCACCCTCATCTCAAACCCGGTCCTTTACCTTTGAGTATGCAGCTCGCACCGGGTAATCAATTAAATCATTTCCTGACTGTTGAAGGGCTACCTTATCAACTTCTTCACGATATTATGGATCGTGCCGAACAATTTGTGACCTTACCGGCTAAACAACAGAAAAAAGCGCCGTTGCTACGCGGTAAAACAGTCATGAATTTATTTTTCGAAAATTCGACTCGTACTCGGGTCACTTTTGAAATTGCCGCCCAACGCCTTGGCGCGGATGTCATTAACCTAGATATTAGAACCTCATCCACCGCTAAAGGTGAAACTTTGCTGGATACAGTACGTAATTTAGAAGCCATGAATGCGGATATGTTTGTAGTCCGCCATGAACATGCAGGGACTGCACAATTCATTGCGCGTTATTCAGCGCCCCATATTAGTGTCTTAAATGCAGGGGACGGTAGACATGCCCATCCGACACAGGCAATGCTCGATATGTTTACGATCCGCCAAAAGAAAGGGGCTTTTGAACCCTTAAAAGTTGCGATTGTCGGCGATGTACTGCATTCACGAGTCGCACGCTCGCAAATTCACGCTTTAACCACCTTGTTAACGGGTGAGGTACGTGTCATTGGCCCGAAAACCTTAATTCCTGCGCATATTGAACGCATGGGGGTAAAAGTTTTTCATAATCTTGATGAAGGCTTACGTGATGTGGATGTAGTCATCATGTTACGTTTGCAACGTGAACGAATGGCGGGTGCACTCCTGCCTTCAGAGCGTGAATTTGCGAAATTATATGGTTTAAATGAACAACGCTTAGCATTAACTAAACCTGACTCCATTGTGATGCATCCCGGACCGATTAACCGTGGAGTAGAAATTGATACCGAAGTCGCCGATGGAGTACGCTCGGTTATTTTAGAGCAGGTTACTAATGGCATTGCGGTACGCATGGCGGTCATGGCCATGATTATGGGTGGCAAGGGGAGCGCAGCATGAAACTCGTTATTCAACAAGCCCGCCTGCTTGATCCGCGCTCCGGTACTGATCAAATAACCGATGTCTATATTCAAGATGGTTTGATCCTAGCTATCGGTGAGCAAGCGCCAAATTTAGATGCTTTCCAGCCTGACGAGCTTATTAATGCTGCAGGTTTGTGGCTGATGCCCGGTGCGATTGATCTAGCAGCTTGGCTACGTGAGCCGGGCTTAGATCATAAAGCGACTTTAGCCAGTGAAACTCGTGCGGCCGTAGCCAGTGGCATAACCACCTTATGTTATCAACCCGAACCCGCAACGAGTATTGATAACTCGGCGGCAGTTAATTTAATTCGGAAGATCAATCAAGGCTTACAGCTCGCTAAGGTCGAAGTCATTGGTAATATGACTTTTAAGCTAGAGGGTAAACGCTTATGTAATATTGGCGGCTTACGGCGAGTCGGCTGTGTCGGTGTCACTAATGGCTGGCAACCGTTTGAAAATCTGAATGTCTTACGTCGAGCAATGGAGTATACCTCGACCCATGATTTGACGGTTTTTATGTATCCACTCGAACAGGGCTTAGCGGCCGGTGGTGTGATGCATGAAGGCGAGGTATCCACACGACTAGGCCTACCGGCTATTCCCTCAGCCGCAGAAACCGTCGCGGTAGCTCAAATCATTGCTTTAATGGAGTTGACAGGCAGTCGGGTACATTTCTGTCGTTTATCCACCGCAGGGAGTGTACGTCTTATTCGCCAAGCCAAACGAGACGGCTTAGCGGTTACTGCAGATGTAGCAGCTCACCAACTTTATCTAACTGAGCATAATCTATTAGATTTTGATCCCTTATGCCATGTGCGCCCGCCTTTACGCGCTCAAGCAGATCGAGATGCTTTATTAGAGGGCTTAAGCGACGGCACGATTGATGCTATTTGCTCGGATCATCAGCCCCATGAATTAGATGCTAAACTCGCTCCCTTTCAGCAGACTGAGCCTGGGATTTCATCACTAGAAACACTGTTACCTTTAACCTTACGCTTAGCCGAAGAAGGTGTACTACCTTTATTATCAGCCCTTGGTAAAATTACGGCCAAGCCTGCCCAAATTATTGCTAGCCCCGCCGGTTGCATTGCTAGCGGCGCACCGGCTGATTTAGTGCTATTAAAACCAGACGTGCTTTGGGAACTTAGCTTAGACACTCTGCGTAGCCAAGGTAAAAATACACCATTTGCAGGCTGGAGCTTTCAAGGCCAAGTACAACGCACTTTCTTGGCAGGTCGAACTGTTTATCAAGCTCAAGAGGCAAACTGAGCGATGTTCCATATAGCTTTATTTGAACCTGAAATTCCACCGAATACCGGTAATATTATGCGCTTATGCGCCAATACAGGCTGCCATTTACACCTCATTCATCCCTTGGGTTTCTCTTTGGATGAAAAGCAAGTACGCCGTGCAGGCATGGACTATCGTGATTTGGCGGTTGTAAAGGAGCATGAAAGCTTTGCTGCGTTTAACCAAGCAATACTTGGCAAGCGGGTATTTGCTTGCACTACCAAAGCCAAAAACTCTTATGCAGCCACAAAATTTCAAGCAGATGATGTTTTACTATTTGGCCCAGAAACACGCGGCTTACCTGAAATTTTGCTGGCCAGTTTGCCGGAAGAGTTAAAGCTACGCATCCCTATGTTGCCAGACAGTCGTAGTTTAAATCTGTCTAATACGGTAGCCATCTTTGTTTATGAAGCCTTGCGCCAGCAAAACTTCGCAGGCTTAAGTTAGATATGAAGCTATTACGCTCATGGAAACAGCAAACCTCACCTTGTATTGCCACGATCGGTAATTTTGATGGTTTACACTTAGGTCATCAGGGTATTATCCAGCAAGTACAAGAACGAGCCACGAGTTCAGGGCTACTCTCCACCGTGATTAGCTTTGAGCCTTTACCTGCAGAATATCTACGTCAGCCACCCCCAACCCGTATTTTACCCTTGCGGGATAAGCTGATTTATCTACAAACCTTACAGCTTGACCAGTTTGCCTGCTTAAGTTTTAACTCAGCATTGGCCACGATGGAACCTGAGGATTTTATTCAAGACATTTTATGCGCGGGCTTACACGTGCGCACCCTAGTCGTTGGGGATGATTTTCGTTTTGGGCGCAAACGACGGGGTGATTATCATATGCTTCAAGCCTTCGGTGCTAAACAAGGGATGGAAGTGTTACAAAGCGCTACGATATTACATACTCATGAACGGGTTAGTAGTACTTGGGTACGTGAAGCATTGGCTAAAGCCGATCTGAACGCCGTTAAAACGCTCTTGGGGCGAGCTTATACTTTATCGGGTCGAGTACGTCATGGCGATAAACGTGGGCGTACCATTGGTTTTCCAACCTTGAATCTGCATATCCCTGAAAATATTGCTTTGCGTAAAGGTGTCTATGCGGTACAGGCGTTTCAAGGTCAACAAGCCCCGATCAAAGGGATTGCTAATCTAGGCTCGCGCCCAACCGTCAATGGTTTACAAACCCGTCTTGAAGTCCATCTGTTTGATTTTGCAAAGCAAGTATATCAACAACATTGGACGATTGAGCCGATAGCTTTCATCCGTGATGAACAGCGCTTCGCAAGCTTTGAACGACTAAAACAGCAAATTAATACTGATGTGGAGCAAGCACGCAGCCTACTCCACTCAATACGTCCAATAGCCTAGCGTTAGGAGTCGGCTATCTAAGCAA
This sequence comes from Pseudomonadota bacterium, assembly GCA_046051185.1. Lineage (GTDB taxonomy): Bacteria > Pseudomonadota > Gammaproteobacteria > Thiotrichales > Thiotrichaceae > Thiolinea. Next base: position 11,088 of record JBJOOT010000111.1, read on the forward strand.
GATGATAATCAATCACACGCTGTACTTCGTTTTTAGAGCCTAAGACAACAGGTACACGCTGATGTAAAGCATAGGGTTGCAACTCTAAAATACGTTCGCGCCCTGTACTGGCTAAACCACCTGCTTGCTCGATGACCATGCCCATCGGATTGGCTTCATACAACAAACGTAATTTACCTTCCTTACCTGCTTTACGCATTTTCTCATCTATAGGGTACATAAATACCCCACCTCGTGTCAGGATACGGTGTACCTCTGCCACCATCGATGCAACCCAACGCATATTAAAATCTTTACCACGCACCCCTTCTTTGCCTTCGATACATTCTTGGATATAGCGCCGAACTGGTGCTTCCCAATGGCGTTGATTGGAGGCATTAATCGCAAACTCTTTAGTATCTTCAGGGATTTTCACATGATCGCGAGTCAGTATAAATTCACCACAACTACTGTCTAAAGTGAACATACTCACGCCCCGTCCTGTGGTTAGAACCATAATGGTCGAAGGACCATATAAACAATAACCTGCTGCAATTTGCTCAGTACCTGCTTGTAGGAAATCCTCGGCACTTGGATTCTCGATCCCCACAGGAGCACGTAGAATCGAAAAAATCGTCCCTACAGACA
>JBJOOT010000112.1:0-11670 GCA_046051185.1 Pseudomonadota bacterium
GGGTAGTACCACGTTGAGACTTGAGTTTCATTAGATACGATTCCTGAGTGCTATGATTTGAGTAAAACTGCGCTGTAAGCGTCCCTCATTGATACTAGAGTCACTAGATACCTTGGTCTCAGCGGAGACTAAGTGCATCTGTAAACTGAGAGCATCCACATTACCCCAAGCATTCGCCGCATTAATTGTGGCAGCTGTATCCCAAGAGTTGCTATTTCGCCGATGGTAGCTAATTTGTAAATCACTGACCCCCGCTACAATTTCTTCAGTAACGACCTCGCCGGCTGTACCAATGCGTTGGCGATACAGCGAGCGTCCGCCATCATCAGTCCGGCCGTTATAACCTATATACCAAATAGAACTCATAAAGCGGCTGATATTGGCATTTGGGTTATAGGTAATGTAACTGGGCGTTGCTGGGCAGCGTCCGGGCAAGCCCAAACCAATTTGACAATTACCAGGGCTTAACCCTCCACCCACAGCATATTTAATCGTATTGGCGGTTACGGCTGAGGCTTGAAAAATAGTTGCCTGTTGAAAATCACAGGCCATTAAAATATCACCTGCGGTAAAGGTCGTATTCAAATCAGGAAAAAGCATGAAGTTCGGTGTACCGACGGTGGCATGCAGTTGTACTGAGCGATCAACCCCTTGCACACCTTGGACTAAAATAGCACTCGTACCTGCAATCCGTTGCCCTCTACCTGTTCCAATCGTAACGGGGGAAATAGCTGTATTACCATCGACCCCTCGTAAGCCCACCCATTCAAATAAATTGCCATTAGCAGCTGAGAAATTTAAGACATTTGCAACTCGAGTCTGATTACCACAAGGCGTGAATCCGGTGTGGCGTAAATCACGTGATAAAATCTCAAACGCCATGCGCATACTTTCTTGAATTTGAAAGATACCTTGATTGCTTTGAAAGGTTTGGCGATTAGACAAAAAGAGATTACTCACGCCAGCCATAATGAAAAGACCTAGCATCATCGCAATCATGAGTTCAATTAAGTTAAAGCCACGCTGTTTCATGGCTGCATCTCGATCCGAATTTGTTGAGTGGCTGATCCTTCCGTTGCGCGGCTGTTATTCCATTGCACAATGATCGTGCAAGTGGTGGCGGTACAATTAATCGAACCTTTGGCCTCTGTTCCTAACAGGTTTTGAATACTCGTCCGCCATTGCCTAATCGAGCTATGAACAAAATGAGGGTCATTCGGGACATCTTTATCAGCAGCAAAATTAAAATCTCCTGCTAAAGCTTTCGGGCGTGAAATAGCGAGAACGTCAGCCATACTTTGGGCTTGAATGACGGCAATACTATGCTCTAAAGCGCTGACATTATTTTTGATAGAGCGCACCTGCATAGAGGCGATACCTGTTAAACCGACTGCAAGAATAACGACAGATACCAAGATCTCAATAAGACCTGCACCCCGCTGTTTTTTTAGAGGACGTGTTTTCATGAGCAACCACTTCCTAAGTTGTCATCATGATCATCGTCGTCTTCGTCTTCGTCGTCGTCATCATCATCGTCATTATGGTTATTCTGCTCAGATACAGGCTTGGTAACATGAGTACGGCGACTCGAGCTTAAATTGACACAGCGTATGTTTGAGCCAGCTTTGAGTTGAATATAAGCAGAGGCCAGTAATTGTTGATTATTATATGCCAAGCCATCTGCACCGAAGGTAAGGCTTTGAAAATTAGCGGTTTGCTTTAAGCCACCTGTATTTCTAATCAAACCGCGATTAACAACAGCATTATTTGCCAGTAATAACCAATGCTCCCATTCACCGGTATTGCTTGCACAACTCAGCGCGGATTCGCTGCTTGCTCGACAGAAGCGGATAGGGGTGTTGCGCCGAATAGCCTCAGAACGTGCTTGTGTCAAGGCATTGACGAGTTCATTCGCTTGGCTCGTCACGGTATATTGCTGATAAAAACCAAGCATACTCGGTGCGGCTACCGTCATCAAAATACTAGAAATTGCCAGAGTTGCTAGCAATTCAATCATAGAAAATCCACGAACTGAGGGGCAGATCTTCACAACTTTATGTCTGAGGTTGTTACACATAATTATGATTATTTTTTTATATCAATTAATTTTATTGATGAATATCAACTAAATCAAGAGAACTACCCCAGAAAACTTGTACACAATTTGTAGATAAAATAAACAGCTTTAAATTTAGACTAATCCAGCATTTAAATAGAGCCAGATGACTAGCTCTTTGGGTGAAATTGCTTAAAAAATGAGTAAGTTAAACTTGATTAAAATCAAACTGAGCGACACTCATTCCGGCCTGAATGACCGTGGCTGCTTGTGAGGAGGCTTGGACACCAAATGTGTAAACATAAAACTCAGTTAGCTCGATTAAACTTTGATAATAAGCTGAGTTAATAGTTGAATGAGTTTGTTTTGCTTCAGCCGCTAAAGCTAAGCGAGCTAATTGCCAAGTACCACAGCTTGTACCCAATAAATAAAGGAAAGGGGTAGCAGCCGCTAAAACTGGGGTTAATGGAGCTTGATCTTGTGCTATCAGCCAATCACTCGCGGTTTGGAGGGCAGCTAAAATGCTTTGGAACGGATCAGCTAACGGCTTTAATGCGCTTGACGCGGCTAATGCTTGCTGAGTTTGCTGCATTTCTGCGATTAATTGATGTAAAGTTGCCCCCTTTTCTCGCAAGATTTTGCGTCCGACTAAATCATTGGCTTGAATACCCGTCGTGCCCTCGTAAATGGTAATAATACGGGCATCACGGAAATATTGCGCAATGCCCGTTTCTTCCACAAAGCCCATGCCACCAAACACCTGAATAGCATCATCACAGACTTCATTGCCCACTTCGGTACACCAGCCTTTAGCTACTGGCATCAGTAAATCGACATAGCGCCGATATTTATCCGCGACGGCTGGATCAGGATGATGATGAGCTAAATCAAACCAGCCTGCTGCGGTATACAATAATGAGCGCATCGCCATTACTCGCGCCCGCATCGACAAAATGGCACGCTGTATATCAGGATGGCAAATAATCGGCTGTCCCGTTTCTCCCGTGATAGCATTGCGACCTTGTACACGAGTGCGTGCATAATTCAGGGCGTATTGATAAGCGCGTTCGGCTAAACCCAGCCCTTGCACTCCCACACCAAAGCGTGCTTCATTCATCATAATGAACATGGTTTCTAAGCCGCGATTCACTGCACCGACCAAGTAGCCAATCGCTCCACCTGCATCGCCATAACTTAAAGTGCAAGTCGGGCTACCATGAATCCCCATCTTATGCTCAATCGAAATACAACGGACATCATTGCGGGTACTGGGATTACCTGCTGCATCTAATAAGTATTTCGGGACGATAAATAAGGATAAGCCTTTGACTCCAGCAGGTGCATCGGGTAAGCGTGCGAGCACTAAATGCACAATATTCGGGGTTAACTCATGTTCACCGTAGGAGATGAAAATCTTCTGTCCAAATAACTTATAAGTGCCATCGGCTTGCGGAACTGCTTTAGTTCGGGTAGCCGCTAAATCCGAACCGGCTTGTGGTTCGGTGAGATTCATGGTGCTGCCCCATTCACCGCTCACCACTTTATGCAGCCAAGTCTGCTTTTGCTCTTCACTCGCCGCGATTTGTAAGGCCTCGGCTTGCCCGACATTCAGTTGTGGCAACATGGCAAAGGCCATATTAGTCGAAAACCACATTTCCCAAACTGGGGTAGACACGAGCTTAGGCAAACCTTGCCCACCGTATTCTTGCGGCAAGGCTAATCCTACCCAACCCGCATCACGGAATTGATCATAAGCCTGTTGCCAACCTTCTGGCGTATGTACGACTCCCTCTTCTAAGCGACAACCCTGCACATCGCCGATTTGATTTAAAGGCGCTAATACTCCGGCTGCGAACTTGCCTGCTTCCTCTAACACAGCATGGACGAGATCAGCGGAGGCTTCTTCACAATTCGGTAAGGTTGCAATTTCATCTAAGCCTGCAATCGAGCTTAGAATAAATTGCATATCCCGCAGCGGGGCTTGGTAAGCGTACATAGTTTCCTCCTTATTGATGCGATTTATGCACAGGCAGCACGAATATCCTCAGGGATCGGCAAAGCTTTAATCCGTAAGCTATTGTCTGGATCTTGCATCGCAAAGACACGCACTTCGCGGCCTTCACAGAGTACAAGGCCATCCCGTCGTGCGATATGCTTCATCACAAAGCTTTTGCCGCGCCATTCCTCGACCCATGACTCAATTTCAATATCTTCGCCGTAGGTTGCGGAGTTTTTAAAACTGGCTTGAGCATCGACTAAGGGTGTACCAATAATGCCGCGCTCACGTGCCGTATCCCTCCAGCTTGGGATACCACAAGCTGTGAAAAACTCACGGCTTGCGGTATCGAACCATTTGAAATAGTTGGCAAAAAAGACAATTTGCGCAGGATCACAATCGCTAAAGGCAATCCGATAGCGATAAATATTTGTGCGTGCCATCGCGTCTCCTAGCGGGGTGCCATGCGTAATGCACCGTCCAAACGGATGGTTTCGCCATTCAGCATAATATTGCTCACAATTGTACAGACCATATTCGCAAATTCAGCCGGATAACCTAAACGGGGCGGGAAGGGCACAGATTCACCTAAGGACTGCTGAATTTCGGGCGGTAAGGCAGCCATCATCGGGGTCATAAACAGGCCGGGTGCAATGGTCACAACACGAATCCCATTTTTGGCTAACTCACGCGCCATCGGTAGGGTCATCGCTATCACGCCACCTTTGGATGCGGAATAAGCCGCTTGCCCGATTTGCCCATCATAAGCTGCAATCGAGGCAGTATTAATAATCACGCCGCGTTCACCTTCCGCCACTGGGTCTAAGCTTGCCATCGCCGCTGCGGCTAAGCGCGCCATATTAAAGCTACCTACCAGATTGACTTGAATCGTCCGAGTGAAGTCAGCTAAAGGATGAGGGCCTTGTTTGCCTAATACTTTGGCAGCACCCCCAATCCCTGCACAATTGACTAAGCCTCGTAATTGTCCAAATTGTGTGACTGCTAAATGGACGGTGTTTTGTGCATCGGTTTCATCAGCGACATTGGTACGACTGAAGATAGTACGCTCGCCCAGTTCTTTAGCTAAAGCTTCGCCTTGCTCAGTGTTCAAATCCGCGATAACAACATTTGCCCCTTGGGCATGTAAAGCACGCACGGTGGCTTCACCTAAACCTGAAGCCCCACCGGTGACGATAAAAGTATGATTAGCAAACTCCATAATTCCTCCTGTTAGATGTTCTCAAGCAAAATTGCGACACCTTGACCTCCCCCCGCACAGGCAGAGGCCACGCTGTATTTTAACCCAGCTTGCTGCGTTGCGCGTGCTGCTGTGAGTGTTAAACGTACCCCAGAAGCCCCTAAAGGATGACCAATCGCAATCGCCCCACCATTCACATTCGATTTGGAGCGTTCTAAACCCAGTTCACGTTCACAAGCTAAATATTGTGCACCGAAGGCTTCATTAATCTCGATACGATCAATATCACTGACTTGAATGCCTGCTTGTTTGGCAGCTGCACGAATCGCAGGTGCAGGGCCTATCCCCATGATTTCCGGCGGAACGGCTACTGCTGCGCCATTCACAATCCGCGCTAAGGGCTTTAAACCGTGGGCGCGTACCCAATCACCTTGTGCGACTAACACGGCTGCAGCCCCATCCACAATCGCTGAGCTATTCCCTCCCGTTTGTACACCACCAAAAGCGGGCTTGAGTTTTTGCAAGGTTTCAAAACTAGTAGCACGCACATGGCTATCACGTTCAAAGCTTTGGGCGCGATCAGCAAGTTTCAGGCCTCTAGGTTTATAGCCCTCTAATTCCCATTGGCTATTGAAGACGGTGCTAACTTCTGGTTGGAAATAGCCACTATCCCAAGCGGCTAGAGCGCGTGCAAAACTTTCTTCGGCAAAGCGATCCACTTCTTCGCGGCTAATACCATAGCGCTTTGCCAGATTCTCAGCAGTATCTCCCATACCGATGCCCGGAGCGGTATCTTTGGTTGCTTCCCAAAGGAAGTCTTTAAATTCTAATTGCCCCATGCGAAAACCGGAGCGATGGGTGTAGGCGGCAATCGGATTGCGGGACATGGATTCTGTGCCGACGCAGAGCACCACTTTGGCTTTACCTAAACTGATTTGGTCAGCCGCTGTAAGGATAGTTTCAAAGCCCGTACAGCACAGACGCTGCACTAATAAAGCCGGCACATTGGCATTGACACCCGCATACAGCCCAATATGTCGAGGGAGAAAATAGGCATCGAAGCTGGCTTGTGCCATATTGCCCGCGATAATGGCATTCACTTCGCTAGCAGGAAGGCCGCTCGTCGCGAATAAACTGCGAGCTGCATAAATGCCTAAATCAGTGGGCGCGACATCACGTAGCACGCCATTATAATCTGCAAAGGGGGTGCGTTGACCTGCGACTAACCAAATATCATCGTAGCTTGCCGTCAAGGCGGCTGCTTCGGAATCAGCAAAAGGGTTAAGGTTTGTATTCATGTTTGTGGGCCTTTGCCAGTGCGATTAAGGAAATGTCCGATGCGCTCTACCACTTCGGGGCTAGTTTGAGTGAGGGCTGCCGTGAGCGATTCGACAAATAAACCATCATCTGAGGCCATATTGTTGATGCGTGAAATCGCAGAAACCATTGCCCAATTCGCCATCGGAGCATTTTCCGCAATCCGCTTAGCGAGTTGTTGGGCTTTAGCAAGGCTTTCACCTTCAGCGACTAAGTAGTGCGCTAAACCTAGGCGTAAGCCTTCATCGGCATCGAGAATCCGGCCGGTAAGCATCATTTCGCACATCCGTCCCGCACCAATAATTGTGGCAACCCGCACCGAAGCACCACCACCCACGAAAATACCATGACGACCTTCAGGCAATTGGTAAATAGTGTTTGGTTCAGAAATACGTACATGCGTTGCTGTGGCTAATTCTAAGCCGCCACCAATCACTGCACCTTGTAGGGCAGCCACGACCGGAATTCCACCATTTTGAATCCGATCAAAAATCCGGTGCCACCCCCGTGAATGTTGCATCACACCAAACGGTTCACGATGCTGATGTTCGGATAAATCTAAGCCCGCACAAAAATGTTTACCTTCGCCCGCCAAAATAATGACTCGGGTTTCTTCAGGTGTAGCGATTAAGGCTTGCTCTAAAGCGGCGAGGAGGCGGTCACTAACAGCATTACGTTTTTCGGGTCGCGCTAGGGTCACCGTATAAATAGTCTCCTCATAAGAGGTTTTGACCAATGGTTCGCTCATGGGCATATCCTTTGGGGCTTCAGCCTTCTAGTGTTAATTGAATGACGGTTTGATCGGGCTGCTCTGCATATAAGGCATTCACCAGATGTGCGCGGCGGTTCAATACCAAGCGCTGATTGAGATAGCCTTTATCAGTGATTTCGCCAGCTTCTGCCGAAGGTGGTTCAGCCATTAAGAGTGCATTAGAAGCAAACATCGAAGAGCCACTGCCATTCGCCCGCATGGTACGTAAACCTTGGGCGACACAAGTTCGTACCGCCGGATGAGCTAAGACCTCTTCAACCGCAGCATCAGCTGGCAGATCAGGACAAAGGCGGCGACATTCTGGCAGATTCGGGAAGACCAAGAAACCCACGGTATTGCGATCATGCCCAGTCACTACAATATCTTGGGCCACTGGCTTTAAGGCATCAATGCCTGCTACCCGAATCGCCCCCACATGCACCCAAGTACCTGTCAGTAACTTAAAATCTTCACTGACACGTCCATCAAACAGCAAACCTAATTCAGGTCGACTGGGATCAACAAATTTCATGGCATCGCCAATCCTATAAAAGCCATCAGCATCAAAGGCTTTGGCAGTGGCTTCAGGATTTTTCCAATAGCCGGGGAACACATTGGGGCCTTTGACCCGCACTTCTAATTTGCCCGCATTCGGCACAAGTTTGAGTATCGTACCCGGCACAGGTATACCAATCACCCCTGAGCGCTCCGCTTGAAAATGACAATCGGTCGCCATCGGTGCAGTTTCTGTCGAACCCCATGAAGATACCAACATGGTTTGGCAGTTTGGAATTGTGGCGGCTAATTCCTGCATGGCCGTCCATAAATGCTGGGGCAGGGCGGCACCTGCATAGAAAATATAGCGCAGCTTACGAAAGAAGTTTTCACGTAAGGCGAGGTCTTCCCGCAATAAGGGAATCAGCATGTCGTAAGCACGGGGTACACTGAAATAAACGGTCGGGGAAATTTCACGTAGATTCTTCACTGTTTTCGTAAGGAGTCCTAGGACAGGTTTCCCTTCGTCCAAATACAAACTGCCACCGTGAGAGAGCACCATATTGAAATTATGATTACTGCCAAAGGTATGACTCCACGGTAGCCAATCGACTAATATCGGCTTTTCAGTTGTTAAGAACGGCCAAGCTTGTGCTTTTGCTTGCTGGTTCGAACAAAGCATCCGCTGCGTATTAATCACCGCTTTCGGTACACCTGTAGAACCCGAAGTAAACAAAAATTTGGCAATCGTATCTGGGGTGACTTGCTCAAAAGCTGTCATGACTGCGGCCTCATCGGTTTCCGCCAGTGCATCGGCAAATCTGATCGCAGCTTCCGGTAAGACCGCGCTATTGCCACCGGCGAGTACCACACCTTCATGTAGCTCAGCAATGTGGTTTAAAGCCGGTACAAAATGATCAAGCGGGTCGGCATAAATCACCCCCGGATTCATAATCTTAATATTTTCTTTAAGCTTGGCATGATCTTGAGAGAGCAAGGAATAGCCCTGTGAAATCGCACAAGAGGGCACGCCAATATGCATGGCTGCTAGCATCAATATCGCATGCTCAAGCGAATTATCAGACAGAATCACCACAGGGCGTTCTGCCGATAAATTTTGTTTTAAGAGCCAAGTCGCAAGCGCGATTACCCGCTCACGAACTTGGCTATAGCTCAGTTTTTGCCATTCGCCGCTAGCATCACGCTGGGCAAGAAACAATTGATCAGGCGTTAGTTTGGCCCAATGCTCCAGCCAATCCCCCACACAACGGGCATAGTTTTCATCAAAGGGAATGCCAGAGCGCAGCCATTGCGTACCATCTTCCCGTACTTCCTGTTGTACACTGGGCGGTGCGTAAATAGGCACAGTGTTTTGAGTTTGAGCGACCATCGCAACTCCTCCTTTTGTGTCTGTTTCTTGCGGCTTGTGGCTGATTTTTAGGGTTGAATTAACTTAAATTCACCACCTTGGACTTGAATCAATACCCGCCCACGGTTATCCAAACCGAAATGGTTTTCGGGAGTCATGGTATAAACACCGTGCACACCGACGACATCTTTAGTGGCTTCTAGGGCATCGCGTAAACCTTGGCGGAATTCAGGCGTACCGGGTTTGCCTGCTTTCAATGCAGTGGGTACGGCCGCCTCTAATAAGCGGAAAGCGTCATTGGCATGGCCTGCAAACGAAGTAAAGCTCTTTTCACCATACTTTTCGTTGTATTGCTTAGTGAGTTCCTGCCCCGCTTTTTTGGAAGGGTGATCATCGGCAATTTGATCAACGACGACGACAGGGCCAATCGGCATAATCACATTCTCAGCCGCTTTCTGAGCGACCTTCATAAAAGCAGGGCTAGCAGCTGCGTGAGTTTGATAAATTTGACCTTTATAACCCCGTTCGACTAAACCCAATTGCGGTAAAGCGGCTGGGCTACCAGAACCTACCACTAAAACCGCATCTGGATTAGCACTGGTAATTTTCAGAATTTGCCCAGTGACTGAGGTATCAGTCCGGTTATAGCGCTCAATCGGGTCAAGTTTAATGCCTGCTTCTTCTAAAGGCTTTTTCAGCGCAGTCAGCCAATCTTCACCATAAGCATCCGAGAAGCCAATGAAGCCTAGGGTTTTTACACCTTTTGCTTTCATATATTCGACGAGGGCGCTTGCCATCACATCATTATGTTGGGGAGTGCGGAAGACCCAAGTATTTTTCTCAGCTGGTAAATTAACAGGCGCTAAAGCGATTTGTGGGGTTTTGGTTTCAATCGCGACTTCAGTCACAGCTAATGAGGTCGGCGTGACTGAAGAGCCAATCAGCACATCAACTTTATCTTCAGAGGTTAATTTACGCGCATTTTTGGTGGCAGCGGTGGGATCAGTGGCATCATCTAGCACGATGTAATTGATTTTTTCACCCGCAATTTCAGTCGGCATCATCGCCAAGGCATTCTTCTCAGGAATCCCTAAAGCCGCCCCAGGCCCTGTCGTGGATAAACTCACACCGACATTAATATCAGCAAAGACAAGAGGCGTTGATAAAGCAATAGCAGCTGAGCAGATTAAAGCAAGTTGGGTTAATTTCATGGTCTCTCCTCCAAATGAAAGAACTAGGTCGATAACAAGTCTTGGTGTTTACCACCTAGACCTAAATAGGTTTCGATCACACGCGGATCGTCGCGTAATTGACTCGCAGCGCCTTCCATTGCGGTACGCCCGTTTTCAAGTACATAGGCATAATCCGCTACTTGTAAAGCAGCACGTGCATTTTGTTCCACTAGCAGAATAGAAACGCCACGGCGGCGTAATTCGGCGATAATGCGGAAAATTTCCCGCACGATTAAGGGCGCTAAACCAAGGCTCGGCTCATCCAGCATCAACAGACGAGGCTTGGCCATTAAAGCGCGTCCCACAGCGAGCATCTGCCGTTCGCCCCCTGAGAGTGTTCCTGCTTGTTGATTACGGCGTTCTTTGAGGCGTGGGAATAGTTCATAAACCTGTTGCATGGTGGTTTTTTCGTCCCGATCTCCAGCACGATGCCGCTGGAAAGCGCCTAGAATCAGATTGTCTTCCACCGACATATCACTGAATAATTCGCGCTTTTCTGGGACAAGAATTAAGCCACGCCCGACCAAATGCTCAACTTCAGGCTCAGCTTCGAGCACGCCATCAAATTCGATCTCACCTTTGGAGGCGAGTAAGCCAATCGCGGCGGAAAGTAGAGTGGTTTTGCCCGCACCATTGGGGCCAATCACCGTGACAATCTGCCCCTCACCGACGCTCAAATTAATATCACTGAGCGCTTCAACCTTGCCGTAATAGGCATAGAGCTTACGAATAACTAAGACAGGATCGGCCATTATTCCACCCCTCCTAAATAAGCTTCCAAGACGGCGGGATCTTTTTGCACATCCTCTGGTAAGCCTTCGGCAATTTTCTCGCCAAACTCCATGACCACAACCCGATCCACTAAGCCCATAACGAAATCCATATCATGCTCAACTAAGAGAATCGCCATGCCTTCGGCTTTGAGCTTTTTCATTAAATCACCCAAGGCTTGCTTTTCGCGATAACGTAAGCCTGCAGCGGGTTCGTCAAGCAGTAGTAAACAAGGATCGGAGCAAAGTGCACGGGCAATTTCTAAAATTCGCTGTTGACCTAAAGCAAGGCTGCCCGCTTCGACCTGTAGATAATCCCCTAAACCTACGCGCTCTAATTGACGAGCTGCTTCGTGCAGTAAACTGGCTTCTTCAGGGCGTTCAGTATGTGTAGCAGCCGCAAATACGCCCTTAGATCCACGTAAATGAGCGCCAATCGCCACGTTCTCCAATACAGTCATGGTGGGTAATAATTTTACATGCTGG
>JBJOOT010000113.1:0-11552 GCA_046051185.1 Pseudomonadota bacterium
TCTGGGATTTCAATGAGCGGTTTAGCTTTGATGTGCATGGCGGCCTACTGAATAGTAGTGATGCGGATACAGCTTACTCCTTAGGTGCTGGCGTGGCATTTAATGTCATCGACAATGTTCGCCTAGGGGCTGGCTATAACTTCATCGGCTTTAGCGATAGTGATCTTGATTCTGATGGTTTCAATGCTCAAGGAGGTTATGTTGGCTTACAAATGAAAGCTGATGAGGCCTTATTTGGTTGGTTAGCTGGTGATAAACCCGCATGCGCTCCCCAGTATATGGCGGGTCGCGACCAATTAACTGCAGAAGCCAAACGTGCTGAAGATGATTGCAACAAAAATAATAATGAAAAGAAGGCTGCTAATCATGAGCAAAACCCAACTGAGTAACATGAACCGTCTCGTTCTCTTGATCGTGATGACTTTAGTGCTCATTCCCTTGGAGACTTGGGCACTGACCGCTGCGAATACTCTGATTCGCAACCAAGCCAGTGCTAGCTTCAAGGATGAAGCGGGTACGGCCTATAATGTCACGTCTAATATGGTGGAAACCCTCGTCCAACAAGTGGCGGGGTTAGAGTTGGTGCAAACACAAACTAAATTAGCCAGTTCTGGAGCGAGCGTCGACTTTCCCCATGTGTTAACCAACACAGGGAATGGCGACGATAGCTTCACACTAGGCTCGACTGAAATGACAGGTGATGCTTATGATTTCACCACAGTACGTTTCTATGCCGATGCTAATCAAGACGGACAAGCAGATGATCTTAGTAGCCCCATTACGCAAACACCTTTATTAAAAGCGGGTGAAAGCTTTTCCTTTGTTGCGATTGCCGATGTGCCTGCCAGCTTAAGTGATGGCAGTCAAGGCCGCTACACTTTAACCGCTGCCAGTGCTTTCACACCGGCCACCCAAGCCACCAATATTGATACGGCTGAGGTCAATAGTAATGCTGTCCTAGATGTCACCAAATCCATGAGTGCGACTCAAGGGATGGCAGGCAGTGGCAATTACACCGTGACTTTGCGTTATCACAATACAAGTGCTTTGGATGCAACGAATGTTACTTTGATTGATGCCTTACCCACAGGTATGACTTATGTCGCTAACAGTGCACGTTGGAGTGAAAGTGGTACGACCGTTTTAACAGATGCAAACCCAAGCGATGCTCAAGGTACGGCACCGACGATTACTTATTGTGCCTATGACAGTAGTTGTACTGGCTTACCAGAAGCCACACAAGACGCAGACACCAATAGCACGAATCAAGTGACTGCGATTATTAATCAAGTGAATGCAGGGGTAACAGGTGAATTACGCTTTGAGGTCAGAATTGCCGCCAATGTACCTGCTTCAATTTTGACGAATACAGGCGAGTATTTATTCCATGATGGCAGTGTTACCACCTCACCCTTCACCACGAATCCAGTTAAATTTGAAGTATTACAAGCGGTGGGTGTCGTCACGAATGGTAGTGTCGGCAGCAGTGTAGATGGCACAAGTGAACCTATTGTCGTCGCTAGCATCCCTCAAGGTGGCACAGCTGTATTCAATGATTATGTATGGAACACTGGCAATGGGGTCGATAGCTTTGATTTAACCTTGATCAATAGCAATTTCCCAGCAGGCACTGTCTTGCACTTGTTCCAAGCCGACGGCAATACCCCTTTGCTAGATACCAATGGCAATGGCATACCGGATACTGGCAATTTAGACCCTAATACCAATGCACTCATCGTGATTAAAGCAACCTTGCCCCCGAGTGTGACAGGATCGACGCCCTATTCTGTCAGTCTACAAGCAACATCGTTTAAGGATAATAGCCAAGCGAACCCAGCTATTAATACATTAAACGCGATTGGTGCTAATTCGGTCGACTTAACCAATACCGCCGCTTTAGGCCAGCCCGGGGTTTTAGGTACAGGTGCAGGCCCAGAGGCTACGGCAGTCACCACTAACAATACAATGCCCGGTAATAAATCAGGGTTTGTGCTGTATATCAATAATACCAGCAGTGTAGCTGATAATTTTAATTTACAAGCCAGTACGGACAGTAGCTTTGCAAGTGTGACGATCCCAGCGGGTTGGCAAGTACGCTTTTTAGACGAACAAGGCAAAGTCATCACCAATACCGGACCGATTGCAGCGGGTGCGAATAAGCGTGTATTTGTTGAGGTCAGTGTACCCACCAATGCGACCAGCAGTATCGTTGATTTTTATTTCCGCGCTCTGTCACCGATTACGGGCGCAAGTGATATTAAGCATGATGCGGTCGCAGTGGGCGCAGTCACCGATTTAGTCCTGTATCCAGATAATACTGGGCAAGTATTACCCGGTGGTTCGATTGTTTATTCCCATTGGTTGACAAACCAAGGCAATATCAGCAAAACCAATATTAGTCTAAGCACAACCGATGCCAACACTGGCTGGAGTTCCTTGCTGTATGTGGATACGGATGGCGATGGGGTTTTAAGTGGTGGCGATCAACGCTTAAGCACCGTAGCAAATTTAGCAGCCGGTGAGTCCGTGTTAATTTTTGCTAAAGTCTTAGCCGCCGCTGATATTCAATTAGGGATAGCCAATGTTACCACGGTTCTTGCCACTTGGGATGCGGGTGCATCGAGTACACAAGCTTTAGATGTCACCACCACTAATAGCTCTGATGTGTCTATCCGCAAAAGACAAGCTCTCGATAGTAATTGCGATGGCACACCCGAGACAGCCTTTACTCATGCACTGTTCACCGCTGAACCCAATCAATGTGTGATCTATCAATTAACCGCCACTAATACGGGTGCGGAGCCAGTCCGTAATGTACGCATTCAAGATGCAACACCTGCCTATACGAGCTTTATTACCAATGGTGGTTTACCCAACTTAAGCCAAGGTAGTTTAGCTTCGGCGATTAGTCAGGGCGGGCGAGGTGAGGTTATCGGTTTAATGGGGGTATTACCTGCAGGTGCAAGCGCGACCCTAACGTTTGGAGTGCGTATTGAATAACTAACGCTTAGCTTTATCTTAAGCCTCTGATGACCTACGGATAGCAGCTTGGGAAGCCAAAGCTGCTATTCGCATGATCGGCCATAGCTCTAAACACCAACGCAATACCGACAGATAGCTGCAATTGCTAAAGCACTCCTGTATTATTCTTCTCTATACGATAGCTATTCGCGCTTATTCACTTCTCATTTTATTGCTCACCTGCTGCTTTAGCTTTTTTAATGCCTAAGAGCTACTTAATTACATGAATTATATAATTATTTTCGATATATTTAGGGTATAGGCTACCCGTCTGGATTCAAGCCACTAAACTCGTTGGCAGGGAAAATCAATATTGCTATTTAACGAATGACCTGTCATTTAAGTAGCATAAAAAAAAGCCAACATTCATAGTTAATTCATCTAATCCTGCTTATTCTACATCCAAAAATATGTTCATTTAATAGACATATTTATCTTTTTTATCAGAATTGTCATAAAAACTATAAAGTAGTTCTGTCTATGCTTACTATCTTCACTCATCTACACAGGGTCTTGACCCAAGGCTGCTTGACCAAAAAAGCGTGTTTAAGCTTTTTATTCATCTGGCTCAGCTTAACCTGTACTTCTGCTTATGCCCTACCGGATCTGAGCCTAGGCCTGTTTGGCCCTGGAATTCAAGATGGGACTGAACCGTTTAATAATGATGGTAACTGCAGTAGCACGACTGCCAAAGCAGCCGCTGGGGATGATTGTGGAGAGGCGAATAACCAAGTCCGTACTCAGGATAGCGTAATTTTTAACTGGTCGATCACCGCAAGTAATTATACGCCGGGGCAAACTCCACCTAAAAATGTGGTGTTAGAACAAATCCTACATCCTGGGCTTAATGCAAAAGTTTCTTTTGCTCGTGTTCCCGCTCGCTGCTTACCTGCGGGTGGAGGCGGTACTAATCCAGCTTCAACCATTACGACTGAAACCAATGGCGATATTAAACTTACCTGTAATTTGGGTGAGCTAACCGATGGTGGGCAAATTTCTTTTTCTACCTTTGCTAAGGTTTCCGGCCAGTCTTGGAATGGTGCTAATTTTACGAGTAGCCAACGGCTGTATTCAAATGATGATACCGGTGCAGCCAATGCTAATAGCGACACGCTCCCTACCCTAGGCCCTTTTGAAATTTCAGCACGTCCGATGATGGATCTCAGTAGTAGTGGCTTTCGTGGCTATTATTTATATGGGGATCGAGATGTTGGTCAGGGTTTAGAGCCGGGCTATTACACTTGGGTGAATATGCGCCTTGCCTCCTCGCAAAAATCAGGGACGGAGGCGATCAAGCAACCGTTTACTTACAGTTTTGACCTTTCTGCCACTAAAGCAGCCGTGAATGGAGTCGACTATACCAACTCCGGTTTTGAATACCACATGGTTGATTGTTACTATAATAGCATCGGTTGGGGCGACAATTTATGGGGACGCGAGGCTTATGGGGCGTCTGATCTTACGAGTTATCCTTTAGAGAAAAAAGTTGTTGAATCGGGTACTTGTAGTTTTAACCGTACAATACCCGCGAATCCATCTTCACCGTATACCATGTCGATTAGCGGGACAGATTTATCCGGCTCGCGTTATCCGACAAAAACCATTGGGGGTACTGATCTATCTGCGGGTCCTTATTATTATATGGATATGCTTGCCCGCTTTTTTATCCCAATGCGCGTGATTGATAATGCGGATGGGGTGATGGATGGTATAGGTAGCATCTATATCAAAAACATACTAGGCAACTTTAGCCCTGAAGGGGTATCAGGCTCTCGCAATTATAATGGCCTTGAAGAGCCGGGCTTTAATGGCAACCCAATGCCAGATACGACGATTAGTAATAATATCGCTCAACCGTATAATTATTATTTAACCACCCGAGGTACTTGGGCGCATTATGCCTTCCAACAAGATAACGATGCTGGCACAGGCTATTCCTATTTCTCACCGAATGACTCACATTCAGGGCAAGGCTTATTACCTCCGGGCAAAGCCTTTGCGAGTGTCTTGCACTTTGGAAACAATGGCTCAAACAATCTCTCTCATCCACAAGCCTGTAATGTGTTTGACAATAGCACTTTAAAACTGGTTGATCGCAGCGCTTTTGGTGCGACCGCAGGGACTTACGCTTATGTGGGGACTTATAATGCCAGTAATTTTAATGCCAGCAATTATATCGTTGAATATGGGCATATTGATCTGACTGGGGATGATCCCTTAGATAAAAATGGTGATGGCACACCGGACTATAATAATCAAACAGGCCGTTATGAAGGCAAATGGAATGTACAAGGTTTAGCCCGTTGTAATGATAATGCCACCACTTGGTATACTAATCCCACGCAAGTAGGCTCAGGAATTGATGATGTCAATATCGTCCGCGTCCGTCTCAAAGACAGTGTGCAAGACAGTGTAAAATTAGCCAGTGCCCAATATATCCGCTTTGTCACCCCCTTAGCTGCCCGAAATACCTTTCATGGTGGCCCTCATAATGGACAACTGATTCCAATGGGTACTGTCATGGCTACCTTCGGGAGTGTACGTACCGATGAATATTGGAGCGGCGTGTGGACACCGGATAACACCCGTCCTTATCAGCCCTCGCCTGAATCAGGGAGCTATGATGGGGATCGTGTCACTTTAGCCCGTACCACAACCCGTTTAGACTCTGAAACCTTGACCCCTTTAGCAACCCCCGGTAATACCGCAAGCACCTTAGCGGGTAATCAAGTAGTCTGGAAAGTCAATACCGCGATTCAAAGCCTCTTAAGCACACCGCCCCAAGAAACGGGGGTAAAAATTATCGCTGAACTCCCACCCGAGGTCAGCTATAACGCAAGCTGTACAGCAAGCTATACCAACTCTAGCGGCACAGTGATTGGCACTCCCGCTGATCTTGTCGAGTTCAATACGGATCGCAATGGCCTTGCTAAAACCGGTTATACCCGCTTAATTTGGAATTTAGGTACTGTCACGGCAGATACGCCAATCCCCTCACGAATTATTTGTACTGATAGCGACCCTCTGGCAAAAAACAATACCAGTGTCATTAGTTATTTTGAAATTAAAGGGGATACACTCATTTCGGCGTTAGCTCAACGCAGTGATACCCATACGATTACCTTGGAGCAAATTGGTAGTATTCAGCTCTCTAAAAAGGCGGATACCACCCTCGATGATCAAAACGATAGCCAAGTCTATACCATTAGTTGGGCAAACTTTGCAGAGTCTTTTAGTATTGCGCCCCCCACGGTGATTGATGTTTTACCTTATAATGGTGATGCGACTGCCAATAACTCTGAACGTAGCCCAGCCTCTAATTTTGTTGGCACCCTCACCTTGCAACAAGCCCCGACCGTTACTTGGGGGGATGGCTCAGTACCGAGCGGCGCTGAAGCAAGCTTAGGGACTTGGTATTATACAAGTGATACCCCCAGCAGCATTAATGCCAACCCTGATCAAAACACCTCTAATTGGTGCTTAGAAAGTAATTTTGCCACCGCAGGTTGTCCAAGTGGTTTCGCCAATGTCACCGCTATCAAATTCATCTCGAATTACGCCTTAGAAAAAGATGGTCATCCACGCCAAGGCATGAAAGCGACAGTCACTCTCCAAGCTAGTAATAACAACCCCGGTAATCGTTATACTAACCGTTTTACTTTTGATACACCGTCTTTACCAGCGGCTCAATTCCTACGCTCTAATAGTGAAACGGTTTATATCGCTAGTTATTCAGTCGGTGATTATTTGTTTAGTGATAATAATCACAATCAAAAATTCGATGCAGGTATTGATAAACCTGCGCCCGATGGCGTTATTGTTAATCTCCATAAAGTGGATGGCACACTCGTCAGCAGCACCACAACTGGTGTGCAAAAACCAGGGCGCTATTTATTTAATCTACTGGGCGCGGGTGATTACTATATAGAAATTCCAGCTAGCGAATTTCAAACAGGAGGTAAGTTAGCAGGCTGGGATATTGATCTGAATACTGCACCTGCGGCGAATGATACCAATGAACTGAATAACCAAGATGGCTATAAAGCTGGCTCACCGACAGCCGTTGGTATTCGCTCCAATCTGATTACTTTATCGGCTACACCGCCCTTACCCGGGCAAGTCCCCAAAGGAGATGAACCCATCGGAGATAATACGGCTGCACTCACGGACAGCACAGGCGATGACTTTTCTAATTACACCTTAGACATTGGTCTAAACCCTATTTATGATTATGGGGATGCCCCTGCAAGTTTCGGAGTAGCAGGGCATATTCAACAAGCCAATCCTGCTCCTAAACTTGGCGTCGTTGCGCCTGACTCAGAAACCAGTAGCGCTCATTCTCCTGATGCCAAAGGCGATGGCAATGATGAAACCAGTCTTACACAATTCCCTGCTTGGGAACTTGGGCGTAAGTGCAGTGGTTTATTAGCCAATGGTCAATACGGTACGGTGCAAATGACTGCCAATAGTTATTGCTTGACCGTCAAAGCCACTAATCCTAGTAATAAAGCCGCGCAGGTATTAGCGTGGATTGACTTTAATAATGATCAAACCTTTGATGACAACAGTGAGCGCTCTGTCGCGGTCTTGAATAATAATACTGCCGATGACAATACTCAGGGCAATCTACCAGCGAATAGTTCAAATCAAATCATCGTTTTACAATGGACTGGTGTCACACCACCGAGTAGCCCAACGATTTTTGTCCGCTTACGGACTACCACCGACCCTGATTTTAAAACCAGCACATTGGCTAGCAGTACCGGCTTTGCCGCCGATGGTGAGGTTGAAGACTATCAATTTGATCTAAGCTTAGGTTATCCGGTGAGTGGTCGGGTTTATCAAGATAGCAATGTGAATGGCGTCAGCGACAGCAATGAAAAAGGCTTGGCGGATATTCCGGTCGTTTTACTCAATACAGCAAGCAATACCTGTGTGAGTGTACTCACCGATGCTCAAGGCAATTATCAATTTAATAATGTGCCCGCTGGTAATTATCGCTTATACGAAGCTGCGAATGCCGAAACACCACCGGTTTGTGATATTAATACGGCACGCGACCCGAATAATTATCTATCATCAACCACCAATGTCTTAGCTAGCTTTACAGTGAATGCGATTATCACCAATAAGAATTTTGGTGATGTCAAACTGCCAAACTTTACCCTCGATAACCACCAAACTATTAATCCGGGGACAAGCGTTGTTCATCAACATATCTTCCAAGCTCAAACAACTGGCAGCGTGAGTTTTAGTGTAAAACAGGTGATTGCGACTCCATCTAATCTGACTTGGGGTATCACGCTTCACCAAGATATAAACTGTGATGGGCAGCTCGATGGCGGCGATCAAGCTTTAAACTCAAGCTTAGCAGTGACGGCGGGGCAAAAGATTTGTATCTTAACTAAAGTCCTGGCTCCAGCGAATGTGAGTGGCGAAGCCAATCACAGTGCTGATATCCAAAGCAGCTTTACCTTCGGTGATGGTAGTCTAATCCCAGCCCCCAATCTTCAAGTACATACGGATATAACCGATACCCTCGACAATACTTCAAGCGGATCGATCCCGACGGATGGTAAAGGTAAATTGTCACTGATCAAATCAGTCTGGAATGTAACCCGCAATATTAAAGGCGATGTTGCCCTCCCCGGCGAAACCCTCCGCTATAGTATTCGCTATGAGAATATAGGTACTGGCTTATTGAAGGAATTAGTGGTGCATGATTCAGTACCAGAATTCACCCAAATGGTGCCTAACTCTCAGCAATGCGTGACCACCCCGACGGAGCTCAGTGCTTGTAACCCTACACGTACAGGGCAAGGCTTAGACTGGATTTTTAGCGGTCAACTCAAGGCAGGTTCTAAGGGTGAAGTGGCCTATGAGGTCACGGTGGAATAAGCTTGAATCAGTAGCTCGGCAGACAAGAAGCTGAATGGCTCGGCTTCTTGTAATCCGCGTTGACTTATACTTTGACTTATTTCTTAGGCGCTTTCAGTGTGAGTTTACGACGTGGCTTATCATTGCTTGGACTAGCATTGGATTTACCCTTCGTATTCCGTTTTGGCTTGTCATCCCGCGCTCGGCTCGGTTTAGCCTTTTCGCGCCCGACAACATTATCTTGAGTTTTAGGGCGCTCGCTACGTTCACGACTATTAGCAGAACGGCTTAGCTCACTACGCTCTCGATAAGAGCCCCGCTCAGTCTGCTCGCGCTCGCCCTCACGAGCAGGACGACGCTCACGCGGAGGGCTTGACTCAGAACGTTCTACATAACTAGTACGTGGCTCTCTAGCACCGCTATAACTCGTCTCATCGGCAGCAGCACGGCTAGGACGCTCACGCTCTGAGCGATCTGACCACTCGGAACGCTCACTACGTCCACGCCCGCCACGCTCTGCATAAGGCTTACGCTCAAAACCTTCAGAGCCATCACGAGACCGTCCACCGGTATCGATGGCAATATTCAATGGCCGACCACAAACCCGTACCGTTTTTAGATGAGCGAATAAATCTTTTGGCATACCTTCGGGCAAATCCAATAAAGTGAAATGATCCCGAATACTGATATTGCCGATAAAATTGCTATCTAAACCGATCTCATTGGCAATCGCCCCAACAATATTTTTTGGTTGTACGCCATGCTCACGCCCGACCTCAATCCGATAGCGGCGCATCTCCATATCTTGGGTCGCATTGAAACGCTCACCGCCTTCACGTCCACCACGCTCACGCCCGGTACGCTCAGAACGCGCCCCATCTCGCTCTCTGCCTCGATCAGAACGCTCTGCACTTCTACGCTCAGGTTCAGGGGGAATATCTTCAATCTCAGGTTGTAACGGCTGTTCTTTTTGTACTAAATAAGCTAGCGCCGCCGCGACATCTTCCATATCTAAAGCTTGTTCATTCTGAAAAGCTTCCATGAGTTCACGGAAAAAATCTAACTCTTGAGTTTCAATCGTCTCACTGATTTGGCGCTTAAACTGATCAATACGCCGATCAACAATTTCATTACGGGTCGGTAATTGCATCGGCTCAATGCGTTGGCGCGTGGCTTGCTCGATAGCATATAACATGCGCTTTTCCCGAGGGGCTACGAATAAAATCGCCTCACCCGTGCGCCCTGCCCGCCCAGTCCGACCAATGCGATGAACATAGGACTCGGTATCGCTTGGAATATCATAATTCACCACATGGCTAATCCGAGGGACATCCAAACCGCGTGCAGCCACATCCGTGGCAACGACAATATCCAACTTACCATCTTTTAAGCGCTCAATGGTACGCTCACGTTGCTGTTGGTTTAAGTCACCATTTAAGGCTGCGGCTTCATAACCACGCGCCTCCAATTTTTCGGCTAATTCTTCCGTTACAATTTTGGTACGCACAAAAATAATCATGGCATCAAAATCAGTCACTTCCAAAATACGGGTCAGTGCATCTAATTTATGCAAACCGCGCACTTGCCAATAGCGCTGTGTGATGGCCTCCACCGTACTAGTCTTAGCCGCAATTTTGACCTCAACCGGATCATGCAAATGGCGCATGGCAATCCGGCGAATAGGGGCTGGCATGGTTGCTGAAAATAAAGCGACTTGGCGCTCGGGAGGGGTATGGCTTAGAATTTCATCGACATCATCAATGAAGCCCATCCGCAACATTTCATCCGCTTCATCCAAGACCACCGCTTTGAGACGGCTTAAATCTAAAGTCCCACGACCTAAATGATCTAAAACCCGCCCTGGTGTCCCTACCACCACTTGCACGCCGCGTTCCAATTGACGCAACTGCTGCCCCATGCTTTGCCCACCATAAATCGGCAGCACATGAAAACCGGGTAAATGGCGAGCATAAGTTTGCATCGCCTCTGCCACTTGAATCGCTAATTCTCGCGTTGGGGCGAGCACTAACAATTGTGGATAGGCTTGGCTGCTATCAATGCGACTTAATAAAGGCAAAGCAAACGCAGCGGTTTTGCCGGTTCCCGTTTGAGCTTGCCCCAATAAATCATGCCCTTCTAATAATAGCGGGATACTTTCGGCCTGTATGGGTGAGGGGGTTTCATAGCCAACTTCGATAATCGCTTTTAAAATCGGCGCGGCTAAGGCCATTTCATCAAAACGCAGTGAAATAGGAGGGGTTAAATCATTTGTCATGGGGCTGCCTGTATGGAATGCCAGTAGATGCGTGGATTAGACGGACTGGATAAAGCTAAAAAGGTTGACTACCTTACGCTGTTTAAGATTAGCATGCAAGGAGGATACTGACCAGTGATTAAGGATTAGTTAATATTTAAACGAGTACCGCTCATCTATAATCTCATCTAGTATTAGAAACCTGTTGACCTCGCCCCCCTGACTACCCTAGTGTAGTCATTCCTTGACAGTAAGTTTCCGATGAGTTTATGACCTATTGTATTGGCATTTCTTTAAATGAAGGCTTGGTTTTGACATCTGACTCGCGCACTAATGCGGGTATAGATCATGTTAGCACCTATAGCAAAATGAATATTTGCAAAACCAATCCAGACCGCTT
>JBJOOT010000114.1:0-11204 GCA_046051185.1 Pseudomonadota bacterium
CATCATCCCGAATGGTATCAAGAAGTGACTGAAGAGAAGCGTACATGAGTATCGTATCTGCCACGACCCGTGTGCTTAAAGCTGAAGAAATTGGCCATGCACCCCATCAAGCGCCGCGCTTATTGTTGCCAGACCCACGCACGGTCTTTCAACAACGTGCAAGGCGGCTTGCCTATCTAGCCGATGGGCATGATTTGGGGACATGGTTACTGTTTTGTCATACCTTAAGTTTGGCACAAGGGCGCTTGGTAGAGCGCGTTCAAATAGAAGACGGGGAAGCGCAAGCTTCCCTAGCTTTAACGCTAACGAAGCGTTCTTGGGGATATTGGCAAACCCTATTAGAAGAGCTAGTCATGGCGACAACGCACCACTTGCTCATCCCAAAAGGCCAAGGACTAACACCTGAGGCCTTGGCTTTGGTCAAAACTTTGCAAACTTGGTCACAAGCCGAGTGGCAAATACAAGCACAGGCTTTACTACTTGGTGAAGCTTGTGCACATGTAGAAGCGCTACCTTTTTTAGGGGCCGCTTTACAAGCCGAGTGGACCTTACGAGCCAGTCAATTACCAGCGGAAACCCATGCAGCCTATCAAGGTGAATCCGCAGTCTGCCCCGTATGTGGCTCACATCCAATGGTCAGCCTAGTCCATACCGGCGACCCCAATCATGGGGTGCGTTATCTAGTCTGTAGTTTGTGCCAAAGCCAATGGCAAGCAGCGCGTGCAAAATGCACCAACTGTGACAGCCCCAAAGAAGTTGTACTTTTAGGGCAGTCTGCAAAAGCAGCCATCCAAGGTGAATGCTGCGAGGCCTGCCAGAGCTATGTGAAGCTCTTATCCTTGCCGCGTGAAGTGCAGCTTGATCCTTGTGCAGATGATTTAGCGAGTTTAGGATTGGATGCCATGCTAGAACGCGAAGGCTATGGACGAGCCGCCCGCAATTTATTAAGTGTTTATTAATGGCTTAACTTATTATAGAGGATACCCCCAAGTTTAATATGACTCCAATAGCTTCAGTGGCGCGTGCGCCCTGGCATCAACTACCTTCTGTTGACCGCTTACTCAATACACCCGCTGCCAACGAGTGGCGAGTACTTTATGGACATACTGAAACCGTTACAGCTTTGCGGCAGATCTTAGCCCAAGCGCGTGCTCAGTTAAGCCCCACGTCACCTGCTCCTGATTTCGACACCTTATTGCATTTAACTGCCCAGCATTTACAAAGCCGTGCTACCCCTAAACTACGGCCTGTTTTTAATCTCACAGGGACCGTACTGCATACCAATCTTGGGCGTGCTACCTTACCAGAGGCCGCTATACAAGCCTTAATCACCGCTGCCCGCGAGCCTTGTGCCTTAGAATATGCTCTCACCACAGGTGGGCGAGGTGATCGTGATGAGCTGGTAAATGAGCTACTGTGTGAACTCACTGGAGCAGAGGCTGCCACGGTTGTGAATAACAATGCAGCTGCCGTTTTTTTGCTACTCAATACGCTAGCTTTACGCAAAGAGGTCATTGTCTCCCGTGGAGAATTAGTAGAAATCGGCGGCGCTTTCCGTGTACCTGATATTATGCAGCGAGCCGGAGCAAAACTGATTGAGGTCGGTTGTACTAACCGGACTCATACCCGTGATTTTGAGCAAGCTCTTAGTCAGCGTACTGCGCTGCTGATGAAAATCCATACCAGTAATTATGCTGTTCATGGGTTTACACATACCGTTCCCCCAAGCGAATTGGCAGCCCTTGCACAAGCTCATGGTTTACCGTTTGTGGAGGATTTAGGTAGTGGAACTTTGGTTAATCTGGAAACTTGGGGTTTACCTCATGAACCAACGCCGCGTGAATCACTGCAAGCGGGGGCTAATTTAGTTAGCTTCAGTGGGGATAAATTACTAGGTGGCCCACAGGCTGGCATTTTGGTTGGTGATCAGGCCTTAATTCAAAAACTAAAAAAGAATCCGCTCAAGCGTGCTTTGCGAGTTGGTAAATTGACCCTAGCCGCGTTAGAGGCTGTGCTACAGCTTTATCGCGCTCCTGAATATTTACCCGAGCGCTTAGCAAGCTTAAGTTTATTAACGCGCTCACCAGCAGATATTCAAGCCCAATGTCAGCGCTTATTGCCGGTATTGCAGCAATTTTTACTTGGCTATGAGTTGAGGATTAGTATCGAGCCTTGTTGGTCACAGATTGGTTCGGGGTCATTGCCTGTGGATCGCCTCCCCTCCTCTGCCTTAGTAATACGCCCGCAGGGTAAGCGTACCGGTAGCTTGAATAAACTAGAGCGCTTGTTACGGGAACAACCACGCCCCGTCATTGGACGGTTAGCGGATCAAGCCTTGTGGTTAGATTTACGCTGCTTGCGAATTGAGGATGAGCATAAAATATTTTCACACCCCGCCACGGATCAACGAATCCCCCCGCTATGATCATTGGTACAGCAGGACATATTGATCACGGCAAGACCACTTTGATTCGTGCCTTAACGGGGGTCGATACGGATCGCTTAGCGGAAGAAAAACGCCGAGGCATTACGATTGAATTAGGGTTTGCCTATTTGCCATGCTCGGATGGTCGAATCTTGGGCTTTGTCGATGTTCCGGGACATGAAAAATTTGTCCCTACCATGACAGCGGGTGCCAGTGGTATTGAACATGCGATACTCGTGATTGCAGCGGATGATGGGATTATGCCGCAAACCCGCGAGCACCTCGGTATTTTACGCTTTATGGCCGTCAAGGGTTTGACGATTGCACTGACTAAAATAGATCGAGTCGAACCTGAGCGTATAAGCACTCTTTGCTTAGAACTTCAAGCATGGCTCGCGGACAGCGTATATGCACAGGCCGCTATTTTTCCAGTAGCCGCTACCACGGGGCAAGGTATCCCTGAACTACGCCAGCATTTATTGGCTTTACCCGAAGCAATCACCACAGCAGCGAGTCAAGGGGTGCGTTATGCTTTTGATCGCTGTTTTATTCTAGCGGGCAAAGGCGTCACCGTATCGGGCTTACTGCATACGGGTCAATTGCATGTCGGTGATATACTCACCCTGAGCCCTTTGGGTTTACCGGTACGGATTCGCTCGATTCATGCTCAAAATCAGGCGGTACCAACAGCCAGTGCAGGCAGCCGTTGTGGTTTAGTCTTAGCCGGAGTTGAAAAAGAACAGCTTGAACGCGGGCAATGGCTATTAGCCCATGAGCTACATGACCCTTGTGAGCGCTTTGATGCCCTGCTGACCTTAACACAAGATCGGCCTCATTCTCTGCGTGAAGGCCTAGAAATCATGGTACATCATGGAGCGGCGCGTTGCCCGGCACGACTCGTTTTATTGGATCATACCGAATGGCAAACCGGGGCGAGTGGCCTAGTACAATGCAGCTTAAGTGAGGCTCTGCCCCTATTTTGGCATGATCGGATTGTCGTGCGCGATATGTCAGGGCAACATACGCTGGCCGGTGGGCTGGTACTGGATGTGCAACCACCGCTGCGGGGGCGTAAAAAACCAGAGCGCTGGGCGATTTTGCAAGCCTTGACTATCCCACAACCCGCACTAGCCCTCTTGCAACTGTTGCAGCTTGCGAATTTGCCCTTGTCTTTGCGAACTTGGGCGCTACGCATGAATATCCCCTTAGCCAGTCTATTAGCGGCCTTACAAGCACAAACACCCGATCTTCAGACCCTAGAGCGACAAGGGGAAATCTGGTGCCTCTTGCCCAAACTAGCCGAGCAGCTTCAAGAACAAGTTCAAACTCAGCTCGCTGATTTTCATCAACAACAAGCGGATGAACCCGGCCTTTCCCGCGAGCGTTTACGGCGGATGACACTCCCTAATGCCAGTGCAGATTTATTTAGCTGCCTCGTTGAGCATTGGTTAGAACACGGAGTTTTAGCACAGACGGGCAGCTTTTTACACGCCCCCGAGCATGTCTTAAGCCTCACACTTGAAGAGCAGCATTTATGGGAACAGTTATTCCCTATGCTGCAAGCAGGTCAGTTTGATCCCCCTTGGGTACGCGATCTAGCAGAACAAATCCAGTGCCCTGAAGCCATTGTCAGGCAAGTATTATGCAAGCAAACACGGCGCGGAGAATTGCATCAAATCGTGCATGATTTATTTTATACCCCCCTTGCCATCCAAGCCTTAGCGGCTATCGCCTGCGAGCAAGCCCAACCCTTATTAAATGTGGTTAAGTTTCGGGATCAAATCGGTATTGGGCGCAAACGAGCCATTCAAATCCTAGAATTTTTTGATCGGATCGGTTTCACCCGCCGAATTGTTGGAGAAGGAACACAAGGTAAACGCCGCGATGAACGCCTTTTGCGTAATCCACAGCTTTTTAGCCCGAATTAGCTTTATAGTGTAAACTCCAAATTTGTCATGCTTGGAAGGGTGGCATACCCCGGTGGGATGTCCAGACTTCAAATCTGGGAGAGGCTGTCACACAGTTTCTGGTGGGTTCGACTCCCATACCCTTCCGCCAAGTGAGCGCAGTCCTTATTTATTTTTAAATGTATGATTATCCAGCAAACACAGGTTACAGGTCTTCTTCTCGCGGGCGGGCAAGGTAGGCGCATGGGTGGCTTAGATAAAGGCTTAATCGAATGGCAGGGTCGCCCCCTTATTGAACCTTTGATTGCGGCATTGCAAGCACAAGTGGGAACACTCATGATTAATGCCAACCGCAATCACGCGATTTATCAAGGCTACGGCCTACCCGTCATTAGTGACCAAGCGCCTGATTATCAAGGCCCTTTAGCGGGTTTAGCCGCCGCTATGCACGCAGTGGAAACACCGTATATTCTCACTATTCCTTGCGATAGCCTCTATCTTGCCCCTGATTTTGCTGCACGAATGCTGCAAACCTTGAATAGCTCTCAGGCTGAATTAGTGGTGGCTCACGATGGTGAACGATTACAGCCCACTTATGCTTTAGTACCTGTCGCTTTAGGAGCAAACTTGGAAACATTTTTAGCACGAGGGGAGCGTCAATTACGAGCTTGGTATGAACAACAACAGATGACTACCGCCGACTGTCGTGATATTGCTATCATGTTCCAAAATATTAATACTCCCGCTCACTATCAAGCATTGCAAGAAGGCCGCTTATGAGTTCAAGATCCATTCCTATCGTTGGTATTTGCGCCTGGAGCGGCACGGGCAAAACCACATTAATTACCGCCCTAATCCCCCTCTTACGCGCCCAAGGTTTGCGTGTGGCCGTGATCAAACATGCTCATCATAAAGTTGAACTCGACCAACCGGGTAAAGATACCTTCCGTTTTCAAGCAGCGGGGGCTGATCAAGTCATTTTGGCTTCTCAGAAAATGCGGGCGGTGCTCTTTGAACAGAATGAAGCCAGCGAAGTATCACTCAAATCAGCCCTAGCTTTGGTCAATCAAGGCACGATTGATCTGATTTTAGTAGAAGGTTTTAAACACGAAACTCTTCCCAAAATTGAACTCCACCGCTCTGCCCTTGGCAACCCATTTCTCTTCCCTGAAGACTCACAAATCATTGCCCTTGCTAGTGACCGCCCGCTTGAATTAAATACCACACAAGTCACTCAGCTCGATTTGCAACAACCTAGCACCATTGCACAGTTTATTTTAGAGCGCATTGTTCAGCGCCAATCACCAGCGGCTACTGAGATTCGTACCGCGCTCAGTTGTGCCGATCCACATGAGCCCTCGAGCCTTTCGTTAGCAGAAGCCCAAGCGCGGATTATGGCAGCTATTACGCCCATCAAGACCGTGATCAAGCAATCACTGCGCTTAGCCTTAGGCCAAATACTAGCTGAAAATATCAGCTCCCCCATCGATGTACCCGCCCATACTAACTCTGCAATGGATGGTTATGCGCTAGCGGGTGCCGCTTTGCCGATAGATACCATCAAAAGCCTACCGATTGTAGGCACTGCTTTTGCGGGGCATCCCTTTACAGCGGAATGTCCGATAGGTTCTTGCATACGCATTATGACCGGTGCACCCCTACCCTTGGGTACGGATACTGTGGTGATGCAAGAGCATACTGAGCTCGTAGGCGAATCCACCATTCGCATCGGTACAGGGCATCAGTTTGGGCAGAATGTACGCTACCAAGGGGAAGATATTGCAGCAGGTCAAACCATACTCACCGCAGGACGGCGTTTAAGTCCGGCTGATTTAGGTTTATTGGCCTCTTTAGGCCTTGCTGAAGTTAAAGTCTATCGCGCCCCACGGGTTGCCTTCTTTTCAACAGGCGATGAATTACGCTCGATAGCCGAGCCTTTAGATAAAGGCTGTGTCTATGACAGTAACCGCTATACCCTCTTTGGTATGCTGAAAAATCTAGGTTTGGAGGTAGTGGATCTAGGGGTAGTGGCTGATCAACCTGAGGCTTTGCAAGCAGCCTTTAAAATGGCAGCCGACAGCGCCGATGTGGTGATCACTTCAGGCGGTGTTTCGGTCGGTGAAGCCGATTACACCAAAAATATTCTTGATCAATTAGGTGAAATTAGCTTCTGGAAAATCGCCATTAAACCGGGTCGCCCCCTCGCTTTTGGTCGGCTAGGTTCAACCCTTTTCTTTGGTTTACCGGGGAACCCTGTAGCGGTGATGGTGACTTTCCAACAAATTGTGCAGCCTGCTCTTTTATATTTAGCAGGAGAAACAAACTATCAGCCGTTAGTAATACCCGCTCGCACTACCCAAGAGCTCAAGAAAAAACCCGGCCGTACTGAATTTTTACGCGCTATTTACGAACCTGCATCAGATGGCAGCTTAATCGTTCGCACCACCGGTGCTCAAGGCTCAGGGATCCTCATGTCGATGAGTCGTGCAAATTGCTATATTATTTTAGATGAAGACAATGCCGGTGTGGAGGTGGGTGCTTGGGTAAAAGTGCAGCCGTTTAGGCTTTAATCAGCTGCACCCAAGGGATGGTATTGATGTGTTTATTGGACTAGGCGAGCTTTGCCTGTAAGAAACTGAGAATGTCAGCGCTAGGAATTTGCTCTGCCTCACCACCCTTGCGAGCCTTATACTCTAAATTTCCAGCCTGCAAACCACGCTCTGAAACCACAATCCGGTGTGGAATCCCCAATAACTCATGATCGGCGAACATCGCACCCGGACGCATATCACGATCATCTAAGAGGACTTCGATACCACTCGCTTGCAATTGATCATGCAAGGCTTCCGCTGCGGCAGCAACTGCCTCAGATTTGCGCATATTCAAAGGTACAATCGAGACTTGGAAGGGAGCCATAGCTTTCGGCCAAAGAATGCCCGCTTCATCATGGTTTTGCTCAATGGCGGCGGCTACTACACGTGTCACCCCGATCCCATAGCAACCCATGATCATGGCTTGAGCCTTCCCATGTTCATCCAGCACCGTAGCATTCATGGTTTCAGAATACTTCTTACCCAACTGAAAGACATGCCCGACCTCAATCCCACGCACAATCGAAAGTTTACCTTGACCATCAGGGCTTGGATCACCGGCTTTTACATTGCGCAAATCAGCGACACGAGGCAGCGGTAAATCGCGTTCCCAATTAATGCCAAAATAATGATGATCCTCGATATTCGCCCCTGCACCAAAATCACTCATTGCAGCGACGGTACGATCAGCAATGACAGGGATCGGGCAATTCACTGGCCCCAAAGACCCAGGGCCAGCCCCCATGACTGAGCGCACCTCCTCTTCAGTCGCCATACGCAAAGGTTTAGCAACTTCGGGCTGCTTTTCAGCTTTAATTTCATTCAGTTCATGATCGCCACGCACTAATAAAGCCACAAATCCCGCATCCACTTGATCAGAGGCTTCAACAATTAAAGTCTTAATTGTCTTTTCAACAGGTAGCTTAAAATTATCGACCAATGCCTGAATCGTTTTAGTATTCGGTGTATGCACTTGATGCATTGTTTGGCTAGGATTTGGGCGCTCACCCGCAGGTGCGACGGCCTCAGCCATTTCAATATTCGCGGCATAATCACTGCTGTCTGAAAAAGCAATATCATCTTCCCCAGATGAAGCCAAGACATGAAACTCATGCGAACCGCTACCGCCAATCGAACCATTATCGGCCGCGACTGGGCGGAAATTTAAACCTAAGCGCTCAAAAATACTGCAATAAGCGGCGTACATTTTGTCATAGGTTGCCTGCAAAGACTCTTGTGTTAAATGGAAGGAATAAGCATCCTTCATGACAAATTCCCGCGCCCGCATCACACCAAAACGGGGGCGAACCTCATCACGGAATTTGGTTTGGATTTGATAATAATTAACGGGCAATTGCTTATAACTATTCAGCTCTTTACGCATTAAATCGGTAATAATTTCCTCATGCGTAGGGCCTACACAAAAATCCCGATCATGGCGATCTTTCACCCGTAATAATTCAGGGCCATATTGCTCCCAACGCCCCGATTCTTGCCAAAGCTCAGCGGGTTGAATTGCAGGCATGATTAATTCAACGGCACCGGCCTTATCCATTTCCTCACGCACAATGGCCTCAACCTTACGCAAAACCCGTAGACCATAAGGCATCCAAGTATAAAGCCCAGAGGCTGTACGACGAATCAGCCCCGCCCGCAACATCAGTTGATGGCTAATAACTTCGGCATCAGCAGGGGTCTCACGTAGAGTAGACAAAGGAAATTGAGATACACGCATCGACTTCAAATCCGTTATTGATATAGCAAAAATAAAACCGCAAACGGCGGTTGGAATGCCCGCATGATAGCGCGGAATAACAGCGGTGTCAGCGCGTGCTTGCAGGATTCAAGCTAAAACTAAAGTCAACCGGACGAATCCCTGCAAGGGTAGCTGCACATTACCTTCCGCATGCCATTCTGCGTCTTGGGAGGGTTCCTTAAAATGCAATAACAGCGGCAAATCCGCATTCAACTGCGCGACACATTCATCAAAACTTGGTGTCGCCTCTTCGGCAAGACGAGCTAACTAGGTCTGCAAAACTTGCATTAGACATTCTCTTTTAAACCATTGGGAATAAAAGTGAAAACTTAAACTCCGATCAAGTGGACACTTTTAAGCGGAAAATTGATAAGTACTTAAAAACGTGGACTTAAAAATCTCATGTCCTTATTTCCCCCGCACCTGCTCCCGATAAAACAAATTCCAAGTATCAAACGGATAAATCTTGCCGTTTGGCTCGACAAAATGCGTGCAAGAACGCTTGATTGAGCCTAGATCAAAATCGTATTTATCCATAAACGACATAATGACAATACGAAATACATTGTCGTAAGTCAGGCCACCCTTGCTTTGAATACGAGGGAGGCAGCAGAGCAAGGTTTCTAATTTTTCCGTGGTTTGTTCGCTACACGCATCTAAAGAAAACAGTTTAAAGAACGCCTCTTTTAAACCCACGCTTTTTTCAAAGGTAATCGTATTATCAACGCCTTTAAGTAATTCCTCGCGGGGTAATAAACCCGTAACAGGAATAATTTGCTTATCCATCCGAATACCATAACCAATCGAAATATTTTCAGGATGGCAAGGTAGAGGAATCATATCCGCATCACCAAAGGGATTATCGGCTTCAATAATGCGGGTGCGAATTTCACTTAGGGTCATACGATTCGCGGGTTTAGCGTCTTCATTACGCCCAGCATCTTGAACAGGTTGAAAAGTAATCCCGCGTACACATTGCCATTGCTGAGCAAATTGAATAATCTCACCAATTTCCTCATCATTCACCCCTTTGCGCACCACACAAACCAAGGTAGTGGAAATATTATATTGCTCTAATTTCTCCAAGGCTTGGCGACGAATATTACGCATATCTTGACCGCGAATATTCTGTAGTGCATTCACTTTTAAGGAATCGAATTGCAAATACACTTCAAAACCGGGTTTTAAACTGGCTAATTCTTCTACTAATTGTGGATCACGCGCAATACGAATACCATTGGTATTCAACATTAAATGCCGAATCGGGCTGGCCTTTAAGCGGCGCAAAATCGGCATGAGTTGCGGATGTAAAGTTGGCTCACCACCCGAAACTTGCACTAAATCCGGTTGTTGCTCACTCGCTAATAAGGTTTGTAGCATGAGTTCAATCTGCTCCATAGTACGTGGATTGCCTAAACCCGGAGCGGAATTGGCAAAGCATACCGGACAGCGCATATTACATTCATCAATGATTTCAAATAGCGCTAAGCAAGAATGTTGCTCATGATCAGGGCACA
The DNA here is from genome assembly GCA_046051185.1 of Pseudomonadota bacterium. Classification (GTDB taxonomy): domain Bacteria; phylum Pseudomonadota; class Gammaproteobacteria; order Thiotrichales; family Thiotrichaceae; genus Thiolinea. The sequence continues at coordinate 10,197 of JBJOOT010000114.1, forward strand.
AACCGCAATCATGGGGACATCCCTTATTGATCGCAGTTTGAAACTGGCTCGGCATATCACCCGGCTTCAAATACTCTTTACAGCGCTTAAAGTATTCAATATCCGTAGAGATTAAGGTTTTTTGCACACCATGCTCAGCGCAGCGTTTTTGATAATAAACCTTATCATTTTGGAAAATAATTTTAGTAGGAACGACCGCAAGGCAGGTTTCACATAAAGATTGGGTGTGACCGTAAAAAATATAAGGGCGAACTTTATTACTCAAAGCAATCAGTCTCTAAGCGGTGAAAAGCAGAATGACACAGCCACTAAAGGATAGGAAATACAGCAAACCCGTACCACCTAAGAGCAGCAATAATACCTTAGACATAGACTTAGCTAGATCTAAAAACCATTTCAGCGCCAAGCCATGAATAACGAGTTGAGCCAATAGCGGTAAAAGAATAATGCTAAATCCACCACTACCCACTGCCATCATCAACAGAAAAATTGCTGGTATCAGTAATAATACCCACAGTATCCAAAATGCCACATGGTCACTTGTAGAACGCACATAACTAGCGGGTGCTTGTGTAGGATCAGCCATGATTTTTCCTTATAGTGACGAGCATGAACACAGCGTAGCCGACTAGGCCCAAACATAACAACTGGAAAAGATTAACCGTACCAAAAACCGCTGAATAAGGCTTGAGGCTTTCCCACAAAAACCGTTGCCCCGCATAGAACAAAACGAAAATATAAAAACCTTGTGCCTGCCAAAAAGCGCTCTGCTTTGGGTAATTGAGCAGCAAAATCAATAGAAAAGCTAGCATTGCGAAGCTTTCATACAATTGCACCGGATGGCGTTTAATGCCATCACCGAAATCCACACCCCAAGGCAGGGTGGTTTCAACTCCATAGGTAAAATCTTGCATACCCGCAAAGAAACAACCAATACGCCCCACTGCAATCAAAACGATTAAACCAGGAACAAAATACAAGCCGGTGGATTGGCGAATCCCTGCAAAA
>JBJOOT010000115.1:0-11195 GCA_046051185.1 Pseudomonadota bacterium
GTTCAAACTCTAATTGAATCGCTGACAAATAGTGATGCTCGCGAGCCGCATACTGCCATTCAAGCTTAAGTAAAACACTGAACTCAGCGGAGTTCAGCAAATTATTTCGCTGTGGCTGACGCAACTCCACTAATAATTGCTGCTCATAGTCTTGCTGAGTTTTTAAGAGTAACGCTAAGGTACTCACCGCAATACTGATCGTTACCGAAGCAAATATCATCATGCTTGCACTGACCCAACGCCCTTGCAGCAACATAAAAAATATCCCCGGCAAAACAATCAAGCTTATTTGTATATAAAAAACGATCGGCAAGATAACGACTCGGGGAATATTTAAACATACCAAAACCCCCAGTAGAGCTAATAATTCATAGTCAAGGGTCTGGTTATGATAAATAATCACTAAACTCACCCCTCCCCAAAGACTACTGGCTAGGCTGGTGAGGTAAATATTGTAGTTAATTAGTTTACGCGCCTCAGCTTCTGCGCCGTATTTTTCTAAAGCAAAACTTGAATCAATAAATAAGCTAAGACTAATAGTTAACAACAGCAATGATAATAAGCTTAAAACTAAAGCCTGAGTTAAACCCAACTCCCAGTTGAATACATATAATTTTAGAATAATCAGCTGAACGAGCAAAGAGCAGATGCCATATACCCAACGGTACAAACGCAACATCCGCGCATAGCTATACCACGTCGTATAGCGGGCATGTAATTCGTCTGTAGAAGCCTGTATGAATCCAATGGTTGTCATATACCCCAAGCCTAGATCGAATTTTTCTTTATTAGGGACTACCTTAACACGAATACGCCTGAAAACTAAACAACGTACCACAAATTACAGGGGTTTTGTGATCCAAGTCACCATATCACTGATCACCTTGGGGCCTTGCAGATCACGCATCAACAAATGCCAGCCATTCGGATACAAAATTTGTTGGGTTTTACCAGTTTTGGGCAATCGCGCCCACAGCCTATCAATTGGTTTTTTGGGGACTAATTGATCCTTTTCCCCATACAATAATAATACTGGAAGTTTAAGCTGCGGTGCGACAGCATAGGCTTGATTCATCAGCTCCACTAAGCCTGCTACTGTATCAATACGTGATTGGCGAATCATCCACGGGCTTTGCCAAATGCGTCTTAGCAGCGCAATATTATCAGTGGGGCGAATATTTAAACTCTCACCCGTTGGCGACCATGCGGGTGTGAAGCGCTTGGCTAATTCTAAAGACCAGCGTTGATAAAAAGGCTGGGTTTCACTTGTCCATACTGCCGGTGCAAGCAGAATCACACCATCAACCTTTAAATCCCCGCTACCGGCTGCTAATAAACTGACCGCGCCCCCCATTGAAGTACCGGCAAGATACAAAGGCTGCTTCGGGTGCATAGTGCGCAATACCTGAGCCACTTCACGCGCATCCAGCGCCATACGCTCCGCACTTGACCATAAACCCCGATAAGCTGAACGTCCAAAGCCTCGTTGATCATAAGCCCAGACACTAATCCCTTGCTGGGCAAAAGCTTGCCCGACTTCATCAAAAGCCCCCGGATATTCGTTGAAGCCATGCAGCAATAATAAATGTGCTTTTGTCTTGCCCTTGCTAGGCCATTGTTGTGCGAATAGCTCTGTGCCATCACTCATACGAAAAACCGGTTGTTGCATCAAACTCGGTCTTATCTTAGCCTGACCTAAAGGTACACTCGCGGTTGTACATGCACTCAATAAGGTGACCATCAACACGATACTGAGTATTATTTTAAAGTGATCTAGAAAATTCATCATTTAGCCCAGAATACACGGTTGTACTTACGCTAACCCTAGCAGGACAAACACCTTTCCGCTACCATGCAAGTCAAACCAGCTATAAACTAACCGCTTTAGAGGGATGATGCTTATGAATTCTAAGACCAAAGATCCACATACTGTCACAGTCAATCTACGTTCTAGTGATGGTTATGTCTGTGATATTCAAGCAGGTCATCATCAACTCATCGCCGATGAACCCATTCCTTTAGGCGGTACTGACTTAGGTCCAACCCCTTATGTCTATTTAAAGGCGGCCTTAGGGGCTTGTACCTCCATGACGATTCGTATGTATGCTGAACGTAAAAAATGGCCGCTACAAGACGCGATAGTCACCTTACGCCATAGCCGTGACGGCAATAAAGAAAGTGTGTTTGAGCGCGACATCAAACTAGTCGGCGCTTTAGATGAGGAACAAAAGCAACGCTTACTCGAAATTGCGGATCACTGTCCGGTGCACAAAACCTTAAGTCATGGTGCAACCATTTTAAGTAAACTGATCGACTAATTTTGCAACGACTCGACCTGATACTCACGTTTTTATGCTAAAAATTTACAATAGCCTGCACAATCGTAAACAAGAATTTATTCCTTTAGAAGCCAACAAAATCCGCATGTATGTTTGTGGAATGACTGTTTATGACTATTGCCACCTAGGCCATGCCCGCGTCATGGTGGTGTTTGATATGGTCTATCGCTATCTAAAAGCCGCTGGCTATGAAGTGACTTATGTACGCAATATCACTGATATTGATGATAAAATCATTAAACGTGCCAATGAAAATGCTGAGCCTTTTACTGCACTCACCGCACGGTTTATTCAAGCCATGCATGAAGATGAGCAGGCTTTAGGTGTTTTATCCCCCACTTATGAACCCCGCGCTACTGACAATATTCCAGCCATGCTAACCATGATCAGTACGCTGATTCAGCAAGGTTATGCCTATGTCGGTCGCAATCGTGATGTGTATTATGATGTTTCAAAATTTGCAGACTATGGCAAACTCTCAGGCCGTAAATTAGAGGATTTACGGGCGGGTGAACGTATTGCAATTGATGAAGCAAAAGACGATCCACTGGATTTTGTACTTTGGAAAGCGGCTAAAGCGGGCGAGCCTGCTTGGGATTCACCTTGGGGTTTAGGTCGACCGGGTTGGCATATTGAATGCTCAGCGATGTCGAGTAGCCTTTTAGGTACCCATTTCGATATTCATGGCGGTGGGCATGATTTGAAATTCCCACATCATGAAAATGAAATTGCCCAAAGTGAAGCTTGCAGCGGGCATCCGTATGTTAATTACTGGATGCATAATGGTTTTATTCAGATTAACGACGAAAAAATGTCGAAATCCTTGAATAATTTCTTCACCATTCGAGATGTACTGCAAGTCTATAAAGCGGAAGAAATTCGCTATTTTATTTTAAATAGCCATTATCGTAGCCCCTTAAATTATAGCCATGAGCCTTTAGATAATGCGCGGGCTTCTTTAACCCGTTTATATACGGCTTTACGTGATTTACCGACTGTTACAGCTCCTCTAAATAGCGAAGCTGAGCAACGTTTCCGTGCCGCCTTAGATGATGATTTTAATACTCCAGAAGCCATCGCTATTTTGTTTGAATTAGCCCGTGAGATTAATCGCCTACGCAGAGAGCAGCATGAACTTGCCGCTGCGGAAACAGCTGCTTTATTAAAAAAACTAGCTGGTATTTTGGGTCTTTTAGAGCGGGATGCTGAGACTTGGTTTAAAGCTGCCAATCAAACGAGCCAAATTGAGGGTTTAGAAGATGCCGAGATTGAAACATTGATTCAACAACGTCTCTTGGCACGTACCCAGAAAAACTGGGCGGAATCTGATCGCATCCGTGATGAATTAAAAGCACAAGGTATCTTACTAGAAGATAAAGCAGGTATAACCACTTGGCGGCGCGTTTAATGGCAGGCTTAAACAACCAACTATCTTCTGGTATTTGACCGCACTGGGTTAATCTTTTAGAGTCAAGACTGAAGCTACCGTTTTGACTCAAGTTGTTGACAGCAAGTGATAAACATACTCAAGTCAACTTATTAATCACATTTTTAATAATTATAAAGAATGAGCCACTATGCCAGAGAATAACCCATTTTTTATCTCCACCGAGATGGACAAGTATACAGCAACACCAGAACCGACTCCTAAATTAAGTCCGTATGAAGAACTGCGTGCTGAGTTAGGTCTCAATCCCCCCAGCAAAACTGCTCCAGAAACCAATAACCCAAGTATCACAGAGGAATTTGAAGTGGTTGATGCTATTTTCACAAGCACTGAGCCTGAAACAACAGTAACCGAGAAGACTAGCCTTCCTGAGCTTGGCAGTTTCTCAGTAGCCTCTGATGCTAGCGTTGAAACAACCCTCTCTACGGTAACAACGCCTGAACCAACCGAACAAGCGATACATACCGTCACTGAATCACAAATCCAAGCACAGGAAGCTACGGCGCATGAATTACCCCAGCCTGCAGCCGCTAAACTGCTAGACCGTACCGGCCTTGAGCAAGTGGTAACCGCTTATAGTGATTTGCAGCAAAAGCTCGCCGCCAATCAAGCACTGATTAGTGCAGAACGTGAATCAATTGCCGAATTACGCAATCATATGCGCCAACTCAATGCCTTAGGGCATGAACTCAGTGATAATCGTGAAGGCCTAGATTTAGGGCGTAGATTGATTCAAGCAGACAGTTGCGAAAATTTAATGCGCTCAATTGGTCAAGTGAATGAAGCCATTCAACAGGATAGCCAACGAGCAGCTCAATTAATGATCCCGCTTAAAGCAGGGGTGGAAGTTTTAGAACTACGCATTAAACATATCAATGCGATTGAAAATCTATTAACTCATATGGAAGAAGGCTTAATGCTCCAAAAGCAACTCTCGGGCGCGGATACTTTAATGCATGATTTAGCCAAACAATTAGGCCTAGCTTTGAATTAATAGGTTTTAGGCTGATGAACTGCAAGCTTGGTTACTGATTCTTTTATACTAATCCATACCAAGTTCATACCCATTCACTGCGTTAGCAAGCTGCTGAATAAGTAGCTTGTTAACTTTGCCAAACGCTATACTCCATACCTAGACTGGTCATTGCCCTGCTAAGCGGCAGCCTGTCATAATGCTTGTTACTCAAGCAGCAGCATAATGACAAAATTACTAGGAAATTATTCAATGGAATCAGAACAGCAAACGGCTAGCCCCGAGACTCCTCAAGCCCATGATCGCCCGCGTAGCCGTGGGATTTATTTATTGCCTAATTTATTCACTACCGCTGCGATGTTTAGTGGTTTTTATGCCATCGTGGCAGCTATGCAAGATCGTTTTGAGCTCGCAGCGATTGCTATTTTTATTTCTATGGTTTTGGATGGCCTCGATGGACGAGTCGCCCGCCTAACCAATACGCAGACGGCCTTTGGTGCTGAATATGACAGCATGGCCGATTTAATTTCCTTTGGAGTCGCCCCCGGTTTAACCATGTATCAGTGGTCGCTGGTTCATTTTGGCGAAATGGGAACAGGTTGGGGCAAAGTGGGCTGGTTAGCGGCCTTTTTATATGTAGCTTGTGCTGCTTTGCGCTTAGCACGCTTTAATACGCATATTGGTAAAGGGGATAAGCGTTATTTTACAGGTCTACCTAGCCCGACCGCTGCTGCTTTAATGGCAGGTATGATTTGGGTATTCAATGATATGCACTACTCAGGCAATAACCTGCAATTTCCAGCCTTATTGATGACCCTCACGGCAGGCCTCTTGATGGTGAGTAATGTGAGTTATTACAGCTTTAAGGAGCTGGATCTACGCAATAAAGTACCTTTTGTCGTGATGATTGCCCTCTTATTAATCTTTGCACTCACAACTATTGATCCACCCAAAGTTTTATTTACGGTGTTTGTTGTTTATACATTATCAGGGCCTCTGATTTGGGGAGTACGTCGTTATCGACGCTGGCAGCGGCGCAAGAAAGAAAATCATCCCACCTCACCCTCAAGCTGATTACCGCCTTCATAGGCTTAATTTTCCCATTCCTATTATGTGAGCATCTGAGGTATTCGATGCTCCTTCTTGATTTTTGACTTCCCTAATCAAACAATCTTTTCTATCCTTTGTTAACCATCTAATTGACTAAAAATCGAAGAAAGCTTGAGCTTTAGGATATTTTATTGTAGTTTCCTGAGCACACACTTAGAGTTATTGAGATTTAATGAATATCTGCAGCACGACATACTTCTTGTCTATTGGCTTATTAAGCCAAAGCTGCTTCCTGCCTGCTGTTCTGCTATGCCGACTGCCTTTACGGGCAGAATAAGGTAACTAACCTGGCGAGGTTAACACGCATTCCCTGTTTTACTTTATGCTAATACTTAGCAGAATCTTTGGAGACACTCATGTCTAAACAACGTTTAATTATATTTGATACGACCTTGCGTGACGGCGAGCAAAGCCCCGGTGCGTCCATGACTCAAGCCGAGAAAATTCGCATCGCCAAAATGCTCGAAAAAATGCGCGTCGATGTAATCGAGGCAGGTTTCCCTATTGCTAGCCCCGGCGACTTTGAATCTGTCAAAGCAATTGCAAGCTTAGTCAAAGAAAGTACCGTCTGTGGCTTAGCACGGGCTTTAGATGCAGATATTGAGCGGGCAGCTGAGGCTTTAAAAGGCGCAAACTCGGGGCGTATCCACACATTTATAGCCACCTCACCGATTCATATGCAAAATAAATTGCGGATGACCCCCGACCAAGTGGTGGAACAAGCGGTTTATGCGGTGAAAAAAGCGCGTAATTATACCGATAATGTGGAATTCTCATGTGAAGATGCAGGGCGCTCTGAGTTTGAGTTTTTATGTCGAGTGATTGAAGCCGCGATTGCAGCAGGAGCTAGCACCATTAATATCCCTGATACCGTGGGCTATCAAATTCCCAATGTCTTTGGTGATATGGTCGGACGTTTAATTCAAACTATCCCGAATGCAGATAAAGCTGTCTTCTCGGTGCATTGCCATAATGATTTAGGCTTAGCGGTGGGCAATTCTTTAGCCGCCGTTATGCAAGGTGCACGCCAAGTTGAATGTACTATCAATGGCTTAGGCGAGCGGGCAGGAAATGCTTCTTTAGAAGAAATCGTCATGGCCATTCGTACTCGTCATGATGTGTTCTCGGTTGATACCCAAATTGATACCACACAAATTGTACCCACCTCACGCCTAGTTTCTAGTGTGACGGGGTTTGCAGTCCAGCCGAACAAAGCCATTGTCGGGGCCAATGCGTTTGCCCATGAATCAGGTATTCATCAAGATGGTGTGCTCAAACATCGTGAGACTTACGAAATCATGCGAGCGCAGGATGTAGGCTGGTCAGACAATAAAATTGTTTTGGGTAAACACTCCGGTCGTAATGCTTTCCGCACTCGCCTACAAGATTTAGGCATTGAGTTGAAAACCGAAGAAGAAATCAATGCTGCTTTCTCACGCTTTAAAGATTTAGCAGATCGCAAACATGAAATCTTCGACGAAGACTTGCAGATGTTGATTTTAGAATCACGCTCTGCTCAAGAACAAGCCACCTATGAATTAGTCTCCTCCCGCGTTTGTTCAGAAACTGGCGAAGCACCGGTGGCTACCGTGACCTTAAAAGTACGCGGTGTAGAGCAAACTGCGGAAGCTTTAGGCGGTGGGCCGGTCGATGCCGTGTATCAAGCGATTCAAGCCATCACCCGCGAAGAGGCCAGTTTGCAGCTGTATTCGGTCAATGCCATTACCAGTGGTACCGATTCGCAAGGTGAAGTGACTATCCGTTTAGAGCAAGCAGGGCGTTTAGTGCATGGGCATGGCGCTGACACCGATATTGTTATCGCTTCTGCCAAAGCTTATGTAGATGGCCTGAATAAATTAGCTTCTAGCCAACAACGCGCTCACCCCCAACATAGCGGAGTATAATTAAGTTTGGACTGGCAGACTCGGAGTCGTTATCTAAAGGCAATGGGGATTCCTTTATGGCTACCCAAAGCGATGGATGAGCCTATTGAAGCTGCAGCAGTCATAAACTCGGAATCCATTCCACTCCCGCCACCACCTCCACCGCTAGCTAAATCCGCTTGGGTGGAGGTTGTTGCGGCTAGTCCACCATTGGCTTGGCCAGAATTACAAGCAGCGGTCGAAGCATGTACGCGCTGTGAATTGCATAAAACTCGAACCCAAACCGTCTTTGGTTCTGGCAATCAACAAGCTCGCTGTATGATCATTGGCGAAGCACCCGGAGCAGAGGAAGATCGACAGGGGCTTCCTTTTGTGGGTAAATCAGGGCAACTCTTAACGAATATGCTTGCGGCTATTCAGCTAGCACGTAGCGAGATTTATATCGCCAATATTCTCAAATGCCGCCCACCGAATAACCGTGACCCTAAGCCTGAAGAAGCCGCCTGTTGTCGCGCTTATTTAGAACGACAGATTACGCTGATTCAACCCAAGTTAATTTTGGTCGTGGGGCGCATTGCAGCCCATAATTTACTCCAAACCACTACGCCGTTAGCTCGATTACGGGGTCAGGTGCATACTTTACCGCAGACGAAAACGCCAGTGATCGTCACTTATCATCCTGCTTATTTATTACGTCAGCCCGCTGAAAAGCGCCGTGCTTGGCAAGATTTGCAATTAGCACGAGATTTTCTAGCTTCATTCCGAAGCTCCCCTTAAATTTATTATTATGTTTTATGTCTGAAGCTAGCCCATTCCTACCTTTACGCCCCATGCTCATGGCTGATCTTGAGCGTTTAATGCCCATTGAAACAACAGCTTACCCTTATCCTTGGACGCTAGGTATCTTTCAAGATTGCCTCAAGCATAGTACGTATCATGCTTATTTGTATGAACTTAATCAGGAAATCTTGGCCTATTGTGTTTTATCCATTGCAGTGGGTGAATTGCATATTTTAAACATCACCGTGATACCCAAGCGCCAAAATCAGGGCTTAGGGAAACGTTTATTGGCAACGATTGAGCAAATTGGTCGCAGTTTAGGGGCGCAAGATTGCTTTTTAGAGGTGCGCCCTTCGAATAGCGCAGCCATTCATTTGTATTTATCACAAGGGTTTAATGAAATTGGCTTGCGAAAAAACTACTATCCCGCAAAAAATGGGCGGGAATCTGCCATCCTTATGGCAAAAACCTTAATTTAAATTCTAACGAGGATTAGTGGTGTTGCATCTGCAGTGTTATTATTGCAACTTTTGGTAACATCCTTAATACATTGATGTCTGCTACAGGGCTATTGACGGGAGCTTTCGAGAATTTGACAGGATTAGCGCAGCCAATACGCATCCCCGCGTCCGAACATAAGATTGCACAAGAACAAATTTGTGAACGCGCTGATGCTATTATCCGCAAACTACAAAAAGCAGGCTTTGAAGCCTATTTAGTAGGTGGTTGCGTCCGTGATCTATTACTCGGACTCACTCCCAAAGATTTTGATATAGCGACAAGTGCTCATCCTGAGCAAGTTCGCAAAATTTTCTCTTCTGCACGCTTGATCGGGCGACGGTTTCGCTTGGCTCATATTTATTATGGACGTGATTATATTGAGGTTGCTACTTTCCGTGCACCCCACGATGAAAGTTCACAAGGTCAAGTCAATGAGCAAGGGCGGATTCTACACGACAATGTTTACGGTAGCTTAGAAGAGGATGTCTGGCGCCGTGACTTTACGATTAATGCCTTATTTTATGATCCGGTGAGTGGGGATGTGCTTGACTATATCGGCGGGATGCAAGATCTAGCCAAGCGCCGTCTACATCTAATTGGGGATGCGGAGCAACGCTATCGGGAAGATCCCGTGCGTATGCTGCGTGCCTTGCGCTTTGCGGCTAAATTAGATTTCGCGCTAGATGGCCCGACCGGAGACTTAATTGACTCAATGGGTTATCTACTGCATGGAGTCGCACCTGCTCGCTTATTTGATGAGCTATTAAAGCTATTACATAGCGGTCAGGGCTGGAAAACCTTTTTGCTACTTGAGCAATATCAATTACTCCCTGCACTATTACCTGTCACAGCCTCAAGTTTGGCACATGATACGGAGGGGGTTTATCGCAAACTGCTGCAATCCGCCTTGACGAATACCGATCATCGTCTTTCTGAAGGCAAATCAGTGATGCCAGCTTTCCTATTTGCCGTACTTTTATGGGAGCGAGTGCATAGTTTAACCGTGCAAGCTCAGCTCAAAGGGCATCCTGAGCTACAAGCTTTGCATATTGCGGCTACGGATGTATTGCGTGATCAAGTAAAAGTTACAGCCATCCCAAGGCGCTTTAGTAATGTCACCCGCGAGATTTGGGGCTTACAAGCTCGCTTCCGCCATCGTGATTTACGGCGTGCCAATATTCTCTTTAATAATCCCCGCTTCCGTGCGGCTTATGATTTCTTATGCTTACGGGCGAGTGCAGGTGAAACGATCGTCGCCGACGATTGCGAATGGTGGACGCGCTTCCAAGCAGCCGCGCCTGAAGATCGCCCGAATCTTTGCAAAAATAGTGGCAAAAAGCGCCGGACTAAACGTAAAAAAACCCAAGCTGTAGGCTCTGAATGAGTGTCTTAGCTTATATCGGTTTAGGGAGTAATCAAGGGGATTCAATAGCCACCTTGAAATCGGCCTTAAAGCAATTAGCAGAACAAGCCGCCATTCAAGTCGAGGCCGTCTCGAGCTTCTATCAAACTAAGCCGGTTGGCCCACAGGATCAGCCGGATTATATCAATGCCGTCGCTGCTCTAAAAACTGATTTAAGTGCTCAGAATTTATTAGCGGTCTTATTAGAAATAGAACGCTTACACGGGCGAGTCCGCGATCCTCATTTACGCTGGGGGCCACGAACTTTAGATTTGGATCTATTGTTGTATGGCGATGCCATTATTCAAGAGCCTAATTTAGTTATACCTCACCCTGAGCTGTGTAAGCGGGCGTTTGTGGTTTATCCGCTGATGGAAATAAGCTCTGAGTTAACATTGCCAAATGGACCTGCTTTGAAAACTTGCCAAGCACAATTGGATGCTGGGGATTTGATCAAAATAGCAGCCATAAAAATCTTAGCAAATAATCTTTATTAGACCCTTTCATAAATCATTTTTTAGCTCGCTTGAAATGTGTACTGGTTCAATAAAACCAATGATTTTAAAGAGATACCCAGCTTGAAGGTGATCAGTCCTACTAAGGCTTAAAATAGATAAAACACAACTAGCTTATACTTTCCGCCAAACCAAAATTCGATTATTCATAGGCATTGCATAATCTGCTTGCAATTCCATACTTGCCTTAGCGGCAAGTCGATTCAAATCCTCAAAATTGCGAATTCCACTGTCAGGATCACGCT
>JBJOOT010000116.1:0-11163 GCA_046051185.1 Pseudomonadota bacterium
GTTGATTTATGAATTTGCTGATTGAATAGACTAAATGATAGTTGAAAAAGTTTTTTGGTTTGTACGAGGGTAGTAAAACCAGATACCTTGAGATAAGGTAATATCTCTATGAATTAAGGCTATAGCGTATCGGAAGTAGCTATATCCTTAGTATTTTTTAGTTACTCTGCCTATTTCTCTTGCTAGGTGATGCTGGTTTGTTGTGTGGATAGTTTTAAGGTTTAGCTTTGCGCATCAGCCAATAATGACTACCTGAGCCTATAAAATATTCAGTTAAATCTGCTTCATGCAAAAATCCAATTTCTACGAGTAATTTATCTACTAAATCAGCTTCCCAATGCTTGATGAAGAATTCATCCTGATAACGAGTTTTCTCATTGTTTGAGTGATTAAGTATAAAGTCTTCTAGATAAAGGTATAAATTATTTTCCTGCTTAAGAATAAGAACATTGCGCTCAAATTGTTCAGTAATACGGGAGTAGCTGTTAAATAAATTGACTGATGGAATATCCAAAAATAATAGCCCATTGGGTTTAAGTGCATCATAAGCTGCTATGAGTGCTTTTTTCAGTGATTGCTCATCCAATAAATAAATTAATACCGTAAAAACACACATAGCAAAATCAAATTGCTCTTGGCCTTTGTAATCCTGCATAGTAGAGCACACTGTCTTTAGCTTCATAGTGGGCTGTTTTTTTTGCTCTAGCTGTTCAAGCATAGCTAAACAGGGTTCTACTGAGGTTACTTCGAACCCTTTTTCAGCTAAAGGAATAGAAAGTCGCCCCGTTCCTGCGCCAAAATCTATAATTTTTTTATCGGTGGTAATGACCTCAGTAATGACCTCAAGGGTTTTATAAGTTAAATTGGTATAGAAACAACCAAAAGATTGCTCATAAGCAAGGTCATAAACTTCTGCCCAAGAGGCATGTGGTTGGTTATTTAAAGGCATAGCATATTCCTGCGTGGAAAATAGCCAATAGATTTATCTAAGAGAATTTCATTGCCTATAATACCTTGAGCATCTGCTAACATTAAAGTTGCCGCAATTAAATCAGGTAAAGTTCCACAACGTAAAGTATACTTAGCTATGTTTATTGAAAATTCAACAGCGTAAGTTTCCGTTTGAAAAGCTCCAAATCCAGGGTAGAAATCTGAAAATTGATCTAGCTTTGGAAATTGGTGAATTGAGTGTGCATGGAGGTAAGAGATTGCAGCGCCAGTATCAAAGAAAAACCGGTAATCGCACTTAGAGACTTGGCTTTTAATAATAGGTACCCCCATAAAGCTTTCTAGCTCTTGAAATAAACCATCATGATTTAACTCAAAGGATGAAATTTGCAGAGTTTCATTTGATAGATCAAAAATATAATCAAATTCATTGAGAATATCAGCTCCTAGTAGGCCTATAAATTCAATGCCAATAGCTTTTGAAAGCTGATCCACTGAAAGACTCATATAGTTTGATCTAATGTTGAAAGATTTATCAGCAAGATTAAGCATTTTGCAGTTGCCAAAACTTGCAGGAGACCCTGTATCAATTAGCCAAAGCTGATTGTTAATTTTAATAAATAAGTATCCATTTTTTTGGATTAAAGGTAGTTTGGTCATAGGGGTTTTTTCTTAAAAGCTTGAAAGAGGTTTGTTATTGATATGCGATTATAATAAGTGGAAGTTAAAAGTATAATATTTCAGACAAAATGATTTTGATAATTAGCTTTACTGGGCGAAACTTAATATCTCGCTAGATTTTTTCAGAAGGATGATCGTATGTGAATATTACCCTCTACCCATCCCATAAAACTCCTCATTTGCCTGCATTGACAGCAGATTAGCCATCCGATTGCTCATACCAAAGAAAGCCGCCACTCCGCCAATATCCCAAATATCTTCATCGCTAAAACCCTGCTCATGCAGTGCGACATAATCGGCATCATTGATTGCATAAGCAGCTTGGGAGACTTTCATGGCGAAATCGAGCATCGCACGTTGGCGAGGGCTAATATCAGCTTTGCGGTAGTTAATGGCGATCTGATCTGCAATCAACGGATTTTTCGCACGAATTCGTAAAATAGCCCCATGAGCAATCACACAATATTGGCACTGATTAGCATTGGATGTAGCGACAACTATCATTTCACGCTCGGCTTTAGTCAGTCCGCTGGGTTTTTCCATTAAAGCATCGTGATAGGCAAAAAAAGCCCGAAACTCATCCGGTCGATGGGCGAGGGCTAAAAATACATTGGGAATAAAGCCGGACTTTGCTTGAACCGCTTCAATGCGGGTACGAATATCCTCGGGCAGGCTAGCTAAGCTAGGTATTGGAAAGCGGCTAATAGGTAAAGCATTCATGCGGCAAATCCTCTAGGGGTTGAATCTAAAATTCAAAAAAAGCCGAACCACACAAGCATTTAACCAGTGACGCATGTGAGGAGGGGACATGCGTATCCAAGTCCAGCAAGGCTCGCCATCATCATCTTTGGCTGCGTTGAGTCCGTGTGGTCGGCTAAAACGAAAACAGTGTCAGTGGTTTAATCGTATTTGCGAAGATCGCTAATCACTACACCGTCATTGGCAAGACTGCCGAGTTCAACAAATTTTACCTCACCCCGTAATTTACAAATATCCCGAATGCTGGCCGCAATGCTTTGTGCTAGCAGTTCGTGAGGGGTGGCAGTTTCACAGTGCAAGCTAAGCTGATCAGCTTGATCCCGCCATTCCACTACCAAGCGGGCTTTAGTGATTTCAGGATGACGCTTGATCACTTTGTCCACTTGTGAAGGATGAATAAACATCCCGCGTACTTTAGCAGTTTGGTCGGCACGCCCCATCCAACCACGAATCCGTTTATTAGTACGTCCACAGGGGCTAGCATCCGGCATAATCGCCGAGAGATCGCCCGTTGCAAAGCGAATCAAAGGATAATCAGGATTCAAATTAGTGACGACAACTTCGCCTACTTCGCCGATTGCAACAGGATCGCCAGTACCCGGGCGCACGATTTCTAAATAAATCCCCTCATCCACCACTAAGCCTTGTATCGCTTCAGTTTCATAGGCAATTAAGCCTAAATCAGCGGTGGCATAAGCCTGATAGCAAGTGATGCCATGCTCTGCGAATTTGCTCCGAAACGCAGGTGGATAAGCCTCACCACTGACTAAGCCATGAGTGATGGAGCGCATATCCAGCCCTAATTCAAGCGACTTATCCAATAAAATATTTAAGAACGAGGGCGTACCGACATAAGCATTCGGTTTTAAATCAGTAATGGTTTGAAGTTGGAGTTCAGTTTGCCCCACCCCTGCAGGAATGACGGTGCAGCCTAGAGCATGTGCACCCGTTTCCATCATCATGCCCGCCGGAGTCAGATGATAGGAGAAAGTATTGTAAACCAGATCATCTTGGCGGAAGCCTGCGCAATATAAAGCCCGTGCTAAGCGCCAAAAGTCAGGGCGGCGAATCGAGCCGGGTTCATAAATAGGGCCGGGAGAGGCAAAAATATGGGTTAAAGCCCGCCCCTGTAGGGCGGCTAAGCCACCAAAAGGCGGAGCTGCTTTTTGTTGAGCTGATAAATCCGCTTTGCGCGTGATAGGCAAGCTTGCAATCGCGGCGGCAGAAGTCAGCTCTAGCGGGTTCACCTTAGCCAATAATTGAGTATAAGCCGGGGTCTGTGCTTGAGCATGAGCGACCTGCTGGGCAACGGCAGCTATTAAGGCCGCTTCGCGTTCTGCAGGATCACGTGTCTCTAATTCATCATAATACTTGCTCACGCAGCCTTCTCCTCAGTGATTTAAGCTAGCCAACGCTTACGACGACGATAATGCTTCACATCACGGAAGCTTTTTTTATCTCCACCACTGAGGCCGAGATAGAACTCTTTCACATCTTCATTGGAGGCTAAACTACTGGCTGCCCCATCCATCACCACGCGCCCATTTTCAAGAATATAACCATAGGTCGCATAACGTAGAGCAATGGCGGCATTTTGCTCAGCAAGCAGGAAGGTGACACCTTCTTTCTGATTGAGCGTGCGCACAATAGTAAAAATTTCTTCGACCAGCTGCGGGGCTAAGCCCATTGATGGTTCATCTAGCAAAATCAATTTAGGACGCGACATCATGGCTCGCCCAACGGCTACCATCTGCTGTTCACCGCCGGAGGTATAACCTGCTTGGCTTTTACGGCGAACTTTGAGACGCGGGAAATAGCTATACACCATCTCCAGATCATCCGCGACGGCCTTACGCCCATCAGTACGAGTATAAGCGCCTGTCAATAGATTTTCCTCGACAGTCAAATGCTCAAAACAATGTCGTCCTTCCATGACCTGCACTACACCGCGCTTAACCAGATCATTCGGTGACAAGTTTTCTACTCGCTCCCCCTCAAATTCAATCGAACCTTTGGTGACTTCACCGCGCTCCGTTTTGAGAATATTGGAGATGGATTTAATGGTTGTAGTTTTACCCGCCCCATTAGCGCCTAGCAGAGCCACTACCCCACCGTTAGGCACTTCCAACGATATACCTTTCAGCACCAAAATGACGTGATCATAAATCACCTCAATGTTTTTGATACTGAGCATCGAGTTTTCTGTCGTCATGGCTGTCCGTTTTACGCTAAGACTACGAATCCTAATCTCATAGGAGAAACCCTCTATCGACCCCCTCCCTGATTAGGAGGGGGTCGGCCAAACCACTGCGAGTACTCAAGCCCCAACAGGGTCGTTATCCAATACCTCCCTTGATAAGAGGGCTTAGGATGGCTTGATTATTTACATTCACGAGGCGTGATTTTGTTTTCCGCTGCAAAAGCTTCAGAGTCAGCTTTAATCAGTGGATCAATGACTTCCCGGTCAGATGGCATGAAATCAGACACTAACTTCCAAGCCCCTGCTTTGGCATCCCATTGCTGGACAGCAACCAAGCCTGAACCCCCATGATTTGCACAAGAAGCTGTAATTTCTGGAGCAAAATTAGCTAAGCCCAAAGCTTCTAAGCGGGCTTTATCTAATTTCAGAGCTTCCAAGCCATCTCGCATCTGTGCACCCGTGATATTCGGTGTATTATGGATTTTCTGCGCAGTCGCAGCGGCTTCTGCGGCTAGCATTGCAAAATACAAACCACGGTTGTACAAGGCCGTGCCGATATTTTTACCGCCATTAGTCGCTTTACCTTTGGCCACTAAATGCGTCTCGATGTCTTTGAAGATTGGGAAATCTTTACCTACACCGTGGAAGGTTAAGGCCTTATAACCATTAGCGCCTTCACCCGCAGGTTTGACATCATTTTCAGAGCCTGCCCACCAAATACCAATGAACTTATCCATTGGGAAACCCATTTTGGAGGCTTCACTGATTGCGACTTGGTTCATAACCCCCCAACCCCACATCAATACATAATCGGGCTTGTCGCGGCGAATTTCCAACCATTGGGATTTTTGCTCTTGCCCAGGGGAGTCAACTGGAATGGTTTTCAGGGTAAAACCGTGCTTTTTGGATAACTCCTCCAAAGTACGGATAGGCTCTTTACCGTAGGCTGAGTTGTGATACAGCAAGGTAATTTTCTTACCTTTCAGATCACCTTTTTCTTGATCAAGAATGTATTTGATCCCAACTGAAGCGCCATCCCAATAGTTGGCGGGATAGTTGAATACATACTCAAAAACCTTGCCATTTGCTGATGAAGTCCGCCCATAACCCGGAGTCAACATAGGAATCTTGTCAGCAGTGACTTTGGGGATCAATTGATAAGTAATACCCGTTGATAAGGGTTGATAAACTAAAGCACCACTGCCTTTAGTGGATTCGTAACATTCCACCCCTTTTTCTGGTTTATATTCGGTTTCACATTCGGGTGTTTGAATCTTTGCACCACCGATACCACCATCCCGCTCATTGAGTAGTGCGAAATAATCCAAATAACCATCGGCATTTTCCGCCCCATTCGCACCAAATGGCCCAGTACGGTAGCTAAGTACTGGAAATACTAAGTCAGCCATCGCTGGCACTGAGGTTGCCAATAAGCCAGCTGCGAGCAAGGCAACACTCATTTTTTTCAGTTTCATACGTTTCTCTCCTCCAGATAAAACATTAATGCGGGAAAGGCCACAGACGTAGGCGCTCTTTCATCACCCGCCACAACTGCGCCAACCCATGTGGCTCAACAATCAGGAAAAACATAATCAATGCACCAATTAGCAATAGCTCAAGATGTGCCGCTAAATCAGCAGGCCATCCGAACCAGCCCACCATAATATTCTTCAATAAGACGGGCATCAGGGTCAGGAAAGCAGCCCCTAAAAATGAACCGAGGATACTACCCAAACCACCAATAATGATCATGAACAGCACTAAAAATGACTTGGCAATACCAAACGAATCATTAGGTTCAGCAGATCCTAGATACAAAGCAAACAGCATCGCCCCCGACATACCAATATAAAAAGAGCTAACTGCAAATGCGGAAAGCTTGGCTTTTAAGGGAGGTACACCGATAATTTCAGCAGCAATATCCATATCACGAATAGCCATCCATGAACGCCCAATCCGCCCCCGTACTAGATTATGCGCAATAAAAGCAAAGACCGTGACCAAGGTCAGGCAAAACAGATAGGTCATCCACGGTGGCGCTTCTGCTCCGGTTACAGGAATACCGAATAAAGTACGCTCTGGCGCAGTAATCATGCCGGATGCGGAATAGTTATAAAACCAAGGCACTTTATTGAATAGCCATACCAAAAAGAATTGAGAAGCTAGCGTAGCCACTGCAAGGTAAAAACCTTTAATCCGCAAGCTAGGCAAGCCAAATAATACCCCCACTATCGCAGTAATTAGACCCGCAAGGATAACGACAATGAACATATTCAACCACGGAAACGCTACCATCAGCTTGTAACAAGCATAAGCCCCCACCGCCATAAAGCCGCCCGTTCCGAGGCTCACCTGACCGCAGAAGCCTGTCAGAATATTTAAGCCTAAGGCAGCCATCGACCAGACCAGAAAGGGCAGTAGTACCGATTTTTCCCAATAATCATTGATCAAAAACGGCACAACCAGAAAAGCAAAGGCTAGAATCCCGTACACGACCTGCCGATCTAAACGGATCGGAAAGGTTTGTTGATCGGCACTATATGAGGTTTTGAAATCACCCGACTCACGGTAAAACATTGATTACACCCTCTCGATAATGCGTTCGCCAAACAAACCTTGTGGGCGGAACATCAGGAAGAACAAAGCCAGCACATAGGCAAACCAGTTTTCAGTTGCCCCCCCTAGCATTCCACCAATGAAATACTCAAACAGTTTTTCACCCACTCCAATGATCAGCCCCCCCACAATCGCACCGGGGATCGAGGTGAAGCCTCCTAGAATCAAGACAGGCAGGGCTTTGAGTGCAATCAGTGATAATGAAAATTGCACCCCTGATTTTGCCCCCCACATAATCCCAGCGACCAAGGCTACAAACCCCGCAATCGACCAAACAATTACCCAAATGGTACGCAAGGAAATACCCACGGTCAGGGCTGCTTGATGATCGTCCGCTACTGCTCGCAGAGCGCGGCCAGTTTTGGTGTACTGTGAAAACAGGGTCAGCACCACAACCAATAAAATGGCGATCCCCGCTGCGGCCACATCCAGCATATCAATATACATGCCGGGGTAATTTGAACCTTCGGCTGCCCAGCCTGCGGTCATGGTTTCAAACCAAGTCGATGCACCGGAGGGCAAACCTACATCCATTGTTTTAATATCCGCACCCCACATCAGGTCACCAAAACCTTCCATGAAATACGCTAAACCAATCGTGGTCATAAACAGAATAATGGGGGCTTGATTGACCATATGTTTGAGTACAATCCGCTCCACCAGATAAGCAAATAACACCATCACGCCCATCGTCAGGAGAATTGCCAAGAAAGTGGGCAAACCCGGCCCCCATGTTTCAACATGTGTGCCCAGTATTGTATTGATGACATGGGCAAAAGGAATCTGCCCTGTCTGAAAGCCGACCAAGGTCAGGGCAGCAAATAAAGCCATGACCCCTTGTGCATAGTTAAAAATACCAGAGGCCTTATAAATCAACACAAATCCCAAAGCCACCAGCGAGTACATCACCCCTGCCAGTAAACCGTTGATAATGACTTCGAGGACATTCAATAATTCTGGACTCATCGCAACCCTTCCTTAATGCCCCACACCCAAATAAGCCTCAATCACCGCTGGGTCATTGCGTACCTCATGCGGTGTACCATCCGCTAGCTTTTTGCCGTAATCCAGCACCACCACGCGGTCAGATAAATCCATAACGACCCCCATATCATGTTCAATCAGGGCAATTGTGGTACCAAATTCTTCATTCACATCCAGAATAAAGCGGCACATATCCTCTTTCTCTTCTAGATTCATCCCCGCCATCGGCTCATCTAACAACAGTAATTTAGCCTCTGCTGCCAAAGCTCGCCCTAACTCAACCCGTTTTTGCAAGCCATACGGTAAGCGTCCAACAGGCGTTTTACGGATAGCTTGAATACCAAGAAAATCAATGATGTGTTCGACCTTTTCACGGTGGGCAATTTCTTCCCGTTCCGCAGGTCCTTTCCAAATAGCCTGCCAGAATAGATTGGTATGCATTTGTGTGATGCGCCCAGTCATCAGATTATCGAGTGTCGACATACCTTTAAACAGTGCAATATTTTGGAATGTACGCGCAATGCCTTGACGGGCGACTTCATAAGGGCGCATTGGGCCGCGTTTTTGTCCTCGAAACCAAACTTCGCCTTGCTGTGGATGATAAAAGCCACTAATGACATTCAGCATCGAGCTTTTGCCCGCTCCGTTGGGGCCGATAATGGCGCGAATTTCACCTTCTTTAATATCAAAGCTGATATTAGTCAGTGCCTTCACCCCACCGAAAGAAAGCGTAATATTCTTCACTTCCAATAGGGTGTCACCAATTTTGCGGCCATCTTGAGTCAGTTCAGCCATTACGCAGCCTCCTTGACAGCAGCAAAGGTAGGGACATCAACGATCGTTAAATTCGCTTCAATCGCACCTTTTCGCCCATCCTCAAAAGTGACTTCGGTACGAATAAAGCATGCTTTCGCACCGTTATAGAGCGCATCAATGAGTACGCCATATTTTTCAGCAATAATCCGCCGCCGTACTTTACGAGTACGTGTGAGTTCGCCGTCATCAGGATCAAGTTCTTTATGCAAAATTAAAAAGCGATGAATTTGCGAATTAGACAACAGTGGATCATTGGCAAGGCTGCGATTCACTTCTTCAAGGCTTTTCAGCATCATTTGGTAAACTTGTGGATCACCCGCTAATTCTTGATAGCTTGCATACGCAACATTATTGCGCTCTGCCCAATTACCGACCGCTTCTAAATCAATATTAATAAAGGCTGTGCAATAATCCTTTTCATGTCCAAAGGCAACAGCTTCTTTAATATGTGGGAAAAACTTGAGTTTATTTTCGATATATTTTGGCGCGAACATCGAGCCATCGTTGAAACGACCCACATCTTTAATCCGGTCGATAATTTTTAAATGCCCGTTTTCAGCAAAATAACCGGCATCACCCGTATAAACCCAGCCTTCTTCATTTTTGGTTTCTCGTGTGGATTGCTCATTTTTGAAATAGCTGTGGAATACACCAGGGCCACGATATAATACCTCACCATTTTCAGCGATTTTTACATCCACATCAGGGGCGGGTATACCAACCGTATCTGCAAAGATTTGTCCATCAGGCTGCATAGTAATAAAAACAGCGGCTTCAGTTTGGCCATAAAGTTGCTTAATATTAATACCTAGCGAGCGGAAAAAATCAAAAATCTCAGGGCCAATCGCCTCGCCCGCCGTATAAGCTAGCCGAATACGACTAAAGCCCATTGTATTTTTCAAAGGGGCATAGATTAAGATATTCCCTAAACCATAGAGTAATTTATCTTTAAAACCAACGGCCTCACCATTTAGTAATTGCACTCCGGTTTTACGTGCTATGCCCATAAAATAGTTATACATGCGCTGTTTGAGTTTGCCTGCATCATGCATACGGATAGTGACCGTCGTTAGAATATTCTCAAACACTCGCGGTGGAGCGAAATAATAAGTGGGGCCAATTTCGCGTAAATCATTGGCAACGGTCGTTGCACTTTCCGGGCAATTGATACAAAAGCCTGTGACATAAGCTTGCCCATAGGAAAAAATATGATCGCCTACCCAGGCCATAGGTAGATAAGATAAGACCTCTTCAGTGCTGGTGAGCTTATCAAACTCAGCACTATTGCGGGCAGTGATAATGATATTGTCATAAGTCATCACCACGCCTTTAGGCTTGCCAGTAGTCCCTGAGGTATAGAGAAAAATACTAATATCGCTGCCTTGGCCTTGAGCAATGGCTTGATTTAAGTAATCAGGGTTGGCTTGGGCAAATTCACGCCCGAGGTTTTGTATATCGACAAAATCATGCAGGTGATCATGCTGATAAGAGCGCATTCCGCGTGGATCATCATAGATAATATGCTGCATATTCGGACAGCGATCCTGAATTTCTAGCATCTTATCGACTTGCTCTTGGTCTTCAGCAAGCACGAATCTTACTTCAGCATGCTCAAGCACATACTGCATTTCATCAGCGACAGAATCTTGATAGACCGGAACGGGAATTCCGCCTAAACATTGGGCGGCACAAATTCCCCAATAAAGACGCGGACGATTTGAACCGACAATGGCTAATTTATCGCCCCGCTGAAATCCCAATGTCGCCAAACCATTGGCGAATGCGAAAATCTCATCGCGCATTTGCGCCCAAGTCCATGACTGCCAAATGCCATAGTCTTTTTCACGCATCGCTACTTTACTCGCAAAGCGTTGCGCATTTTCACCGAGCAATTTTGGGAACGTATCAGTTTGGTGATTCACGCGACTCCTCCTTCGCCTGATTCCTAGTTTTTATCCTAAGCGCAAAACAGGTAAAGTGTCCAAGCTTAGTTTGTAAAGCTAATGTAAAAATGAACTCAGATGCTTAATTAAACGCTTAGCTATTAAAAACAGGTTGAACCAAGCTGCTGATCCCTACTCTCATTTAAAGTGAAGTTGTCAAAATGGAGGGAGCTTAGTATGCGTATCTCGTTCTTAGTTTTAGCGATTGTCATTGGC
>JBJOOT010000117.1:0-11098 GCA_046051185.1 Pseudomonadota bacterium
TGGCGCTGGTGGCGCTGGTGGCGCTGGTGGCGCTGGTGGCGCTGGTGGCGCTGGTGGCGCTGGTGGCGCTGGTGGCGCTGGTGGCGCTGGTGGCGCTGGCGGTGCTGGTGGCGCTGGTGGCGCTGGTGGCGCTGGTGGCGCTGGTGGCGCTGGCGGTACGGGCACAGGTGGTAGAGTACAGACTGATTTTGACCGAGTATTCGCTCGTGAGGGTTTTGATACCAACAACAATGGTTTTGCCGATCGTGCAGAATTAATTAGTGCCTTTGGTGGCGCTACAGGTGCTCAAGGTGCTCAAGGTGCAGCAGGCGCTAATGGCGCTGCCGGTGCTCAGGGTGCAGCAGGTGCTAATGGCGCTGCCGGTGCTCAGGGTGCTCAAGGCGCAGCCGGTGCTAATGGCGCTGCCGGTGCTCAGGGTGCAGCAGGCGCTAATGGTGCTGCTGGTGCTCAGGGTGCTCAAGGCGCAGCCGGTGCTAATGGCGCTGCCGGTGCTCAGGGTGCTCAAGGCGCAACTGGCCCTAGAGGTCCTCAAGGTGCTCAAGGCGCAACTGGTGGCACAACAGGCGGTACTGGTGGCACAACAGGTGGTACTGGTGGCACAACAGGCGGTACTGGTGGCACAACAGGTGGTACTGGTGGCACAACAGGTGGTACTGGTGGCACAACAGGTGGTACTGGTGGCACAACAGGCGGTACTGGTGGCACAACAGGTGGTACTGGTGGCACAACAGGTGGTACTGGTGGCACAACAGGCGGTACTGGCGGCACAACAGGCGGTACTGGTGGCACAACAGGTGGTACTGGTGGCACAACAGGCGGTACTGGTGGCACAACAGGTGGCACTGGCGGCACAACAGGCGGTACTGGCGGTGGCACGACCACAGGCAACGGTACAGTCTGGGGCGACCCGCACTTCGTTGGTGCTGATGGTGGTCATTATGACGTCCAAGGTATTCCGGGGAAAACCTATAATATTCTTAGTGACAAAGACTTCCAGCTTAATGCTACCTTCAAGGGTGGAAATGGCGTTACCCTTATGGGCGAGATCGGAGCCACTATGGGCAAAGATCAAGTTAAAGTAGATGCTGTTGGCAAATTGACTATCAATGGTCAAGATAAGAAAGATGGTACTTATCAACTAGATGGTGGTCAGGTCACTAAGAAAGGTGGTGTAATTACTATCCAAGATCAGGAACATAATATAACAGCCACTACTAATGGTGGTTATATAGATCTTGGCTTCAAAAGTGCTAATGTCAATGCCGATGGAGTGATGCCACATGGTCTGTGGGGTCAAACTGCGGATGGTGATGGCAAAGTGCGTAATGGTGACCAAGGTGGAAATGCCCAAGGCGGTGGTGTGATTGAAAAGCTAGATGGCACTATCTCTGCTCGTGGTGATAAAACGACCTTTAACCTTTATGAAGTGGCTAATGTGTTTGACACAGATTTCACTAACTTCAACCGTTTCAGAGGCTAATTTAAGCGAGATCACGCTTGAATAAACGCTAGATTAGGTGTTTAGCTGGGAAGGCTTAGGCTTTCCCAGTTTTGCTCTAGCTGAGTCTGAACCCTAACCCCTAACGCTCAATTAGTCTTAGCTTTTGATGATGCTAACCATGATTGAATAAAGCCCGCTAAATCCCTCAACTCTGCTGCATTCACACTATGCTCTAAGGCATAAGTGAAATACTCTGGTGTATAACCCATTGCTTGTAAACGCTGCTGTGCTTTTCTACCTAAACTTTCAGGTACAACTGAATCTTGCAAGCCATGAAAAATTACTATCGGTAATTGCTGATTCGCCAGATTGACTTGAATACTATCCGCCGTCGCAAAATAGCTCGACATCACTAATAAACCCGCAAGTGGCTTAGGATAGGTCAGTGCGGTTTGATAAGCCACGGCTCCACCTTGCGAAAAGCCCGCGACCACAATACGCTCACTAGGAATCCCCCGCTCTAACTCCCGATCAATTAATTGAGCGACCGCGTGGGCAGAAGCCTCCAACTGCTTGACATCCACCTTACGATCAATCGTCATCGCCAAAATGTCATACCAAGCAGGCATAATCCGCCCACCATTAACCGTCACGGGTAAGTTTGGAGCATGTGGAAAAATAAAGCGAATCGCTGTTTCAGGTGCTAGGTTTAGCTCAGGTACGATGGGTTCAAAATCATGTCCATTTGCACCTAGCCCATGTAGCCAAATCACGCTAGCTGTAGCGGTTTGACTCGGTTCAACAATGACTGCGGGTAAATAATCCATGCTTTAAGCCTTTGTTAGTCAATTCTAAAAAAGACTTATTGTAAAGCCCTTCCCCCAATTCGAACTCATCCGCGCATGGAGAAAGTACTGATTGATGGCAACTAATTGCCCACGCAATACTTTATTTAAAGCACGCTTAATTTCTGGTTTACCTTGCATAGCGACTCCTTTACTCACTTAATTCAGGAGTTTTCATCTTAAAAAGGATCGAGGCTTGCCTGCAATCTTTAATGCAGCTATTAGCGCAAGAAATAAAGTCAGCCCTTCCGCTGTGTTTGTATTAAGCGACTCAGGCCTACTTCTGTTTAGTGGGTCTTGGCCTAGTGGTAACTAGTGATAAATATTATATAAATGAGAATCGCTTGCATTTAGGTTTAATTATCTTTATGATGAATCATCATCAAGAATGATTCTTATTTCAGGTGTAAGTCTATGTATGTTTGCGTTTGTAATGCTGTAACTGATAAAGCGATTCAGCAGGCCGTACAACAAGGCCATCAAAGTTTTGAGGCGATTCAAGGTGAATTGTCAGTTGGTACTTGTTGTGGACGTTGCAAATCCTTTGCTTGCCAACTGATTGATCAATGAAAAGCACCGTAACAGTTATCCCCCTTATTACACAGAAGCTTGTGCTTAATTGGTATTGTCTGTGTGTAACGAGAGAGTTTAATCGATGTCATGCTTAGACTTACGCCGAATCAAGCTAGAAGAATGGATGCAAGGCTGTAAAAAAATCATTATCCAGCACGGTTCGCGCCCTTATGTCTTAACCATTACGCGCCGAGGCAAGTTAATTCTAACGGCTGCCGACACTTCGCTTGATACCCTCCCTGCCAAATCAGGCAATACCTGCAAACCATGAAGTTCATGCGTTCACTCAACTAGCTCTCTCATAACCCTCTCGTTGAAGAATTTGATTGAAGTTTAATGTTTAAGCTTTGGAGTATTTTATTTTGAACCATTTGCCTGCTTTTGTTTTCAGTTGCCTTAGTCTATGGGCTAGCGCCCCGACGCTCCAAGCCGAGACCCTAAGCCCACAAGCTGTCATCGCTCACTATGCGCAGCTTGCACATGCCGAATTTAGCGATGCGCTCACCACAGCAAAAATCTTACAAACTAAAGTCGATGCATTTATCGCGCAACCCAGCCCTAGTACTCATCAAGCTGCTAAACAAGCATGGCTAGCGGCACGCCTACCTTATAGCCAAACTGAGGTCTTTCGCTTTGGGCATCCCAATGTGGATGCTTGGGAAGGTCGGGTGAATGCTTGGCCTTTAGATGAAGGCTTAATTGACTATGTTCAATCCGAGGCCTATGAACACGAAGAAGGCAATGCATTTGCAACCGCCAATTTGATTGCAGGTACTGAAGCGATTACCACCGAGCTGCTGAAGTCTTATCAAGAAAAAGGTGGCTCAGAGGCCAATGTGGCAACTGGCTATCATGCCATTGAGTTTTTATTATGGGGTCAAGACTTGAATCAAACCCCGCAATCAGCAGGAACACGCCCTTATACTGATTTTCTAGGGGGTGCTGAATGTACGCATAAAAACTGCGAGCGACGAGCGCAATACTTAAAAACAGTGACCGATTTACTGGTCGCAGATCTTACCCAAATGGAACAAGATTGGGCGCCTGTACAAAATAATTACCGTAAAAGTTTATTAGCACTGGATCAAACTGAAGCCTTACGCCGTATTCTATTCGGTATGGGCAGTTTAAGCTTGGGTGAACTAGCGGGTGAGCGCATGAATGTTGCCCTACTCGCACATTCCCAAGAGGATGAGCCTTCTTGTTTTAGCGATAATACGCATGCTGACATTCTTGGTAATATCCAAGGCATTCAGAATATCTTTCAGGGCAGTTACCAAACTAGCCAAGGTGAGCTTTTAAAAGGAGCAAGCCTCGCTGAACTCTTAGCAGCTAACGATCAAGCGCTCAGCCGTGAATTAGAACAAAACTTGAATGCTAGTAAAACCGCCGCCACTGCTATTGTTAAAGCAGCCGAACAAGGGCAAGCTTTTGATCAACAAATTGCCGCTGACAATACTGAAGGTAATGCCGCTGTTAAAGCCACGATTGCCGCCTTAAAAGCTCAAACGCTAAGCCTTGAAGCAGCCGCTAAAGCCTTGGGGATTCAGAATCTAAGTCCAGAAACCAGTAGCTCTTTGCAATAGACGTCCCAATAGACTCAAATAACTCAATTGATTAGCCAGTAAGATACCTCTATGAACTTAGCCAAGACTTTGCTACTGAGCGGCTTAACTCTCAGTTCTGTAGCCAACGGTACTGAGCCAGACAGCTCAAAGCAGCATTTATCTGGAGGTGCGACTACGGTATTAGATAAAACCAGCAATGCCTTCTCACTGCCTGCGAATAATTTAAGTATGGGGCGGCGGGATAACTTTTTCATCGGCAATGCTTTTTTTAAACAGCCGTGGGTAATAGCGCCCTCTTCTACCTCCGCCCGTGATGGTTTAGGTCCACTATTTAATAGCAATAGCTGCCAAGGCTGCCATGTAAAAGATGGTAAAGGACATCCACCCTTGACCCGTGAAGAGCGTTTTCTTTCTACCTTGGTTCGGGTGAGTATTCCTGTTGAAACGCCTGCGCAACAAGCCCTTGTCACCACCTTAGGAGTCGTACCCGAACCGAACTATGGTGATCAAATCCAACCCCATAGTATTGCGAGGTTGAAAGGAGAAGCAACACCTAGTTTTGAATACGAAGAGATCAAGGGGCAATTTAAAGATGGTGAGACTTATACCCTTGTCAAACCCAAGCTTAAATTAGAGGAACTCAACTATGGTGCTTTGCATCCACAAGCGCAGCTGTCAGCACGTGTAGCTCCGGTCATGATTGGCATGGGTTTATTAGAAGCTATTCCAGAAGCAGATCTATTAGCAATAGCCGATCCTGAAGATAAAAATGCTGATGGTATTTCGGGGCGGGTGAATCAAGTTTGGGATATAAATGCACAAAAAACCGTCTTAGGGCGCTTTGGCTGGAAAGCAAATCAACCGACCGTTGCGCAACAAACTGCGGGAGCTTTTCAGGGCGATTTAGGGATTAGTTCACCGCTATTTACGAGCCAACCCTGCACAGCTACCCAAACGGATTGCTTAAAAGCACCGAATGGTGGTCAACCTGAAATCAATCAAGAACTGCTGGATATGGTTACTTTCTATGCTTCTTTGTTAGCGGTGCCGGCCCGCCGCGAGGTGAATGATCCTGAGGTTTTAAAAGGTGAACGTTTATTTAAACAAGTAAACTGCAGTGCTTGCCATCTTCCTGAACTAAAAACTGGCGTAAAACCAGACTTCCCTGAGTTAGAACATCAGCGTATTCAGCCTTTTACGGATTTACTTCTGCATGATTTAGGCGAAGGTTTAGCAGATCAACGCCCCGACTTTTTAGCCAGTGGGCGTGAATGGCGCACCGCGCCACTTTGGGGAATCGGTTTGGTGGAAACGGTGAATGGGCATACTCGCTTTTTACATGATGGACGGGCGCGTAATTTAATGGAAGCAATTCTTTGGCACGGTGGCGAAGCAGAAGTCTCCCGCCAACAAGTATTAAATTTGAGTCAAGCCGAGCGGAGCGCTCTTTTACGCTTTTTGAACTCACTCTAAGTCCTCTAAACCATGAGCCTCCATTTTTAAGGAATTCAGCATGCGCTTTTGTTCGCAACAAGCTACTCGTTTTAGTCTAGTATATTTAGTGTTTATACTCGGTCTTATAAGCCTCAATCTTACAGGTCTAAGCTCGGCTAAGGCAGCCGATACAACGAATGCAACGAGTACCACCCTTGGCACGACTAAAGATGAAGCCTTTATTCAGCAATTGCTCACTGTGGGCATTCAACCGCTTTATCGTGAATTAGCACAGCGTAGCCAACAGCTCACGCAAACGAGTACTGAATTTTGTAAAACGCTTAGTTTAGAAGAGTTTCAAAAGCTACGAGAAGCTTGGGGTGAAACCTTATTGGCTTGGCAGCGTACTGATCTGCTGTTATTCGGCCCCTCCATTGCGGAGCAATTGGACTTTCAAATCAATTTTTCCCCACCTAAAAAACAGATTATTAAAAGCTTATTAGACCGTGAGCAGCCGATTAGTGTAGAGCTGGTCGCCGCAGCAGGTGTCGGTGCACAAGGCTTAAGTAGTTTGGAATATATCCTATTTGATCGTGAGCAAAGCATAGAACAGCTCTTAGCCACGTTTAAAACCCCTCAAGGTTCAATTCGTTGTAGTTATGTGCAAGCTGTCAGTACCCTGCTTGAGCAAAAAATCACACAACTCCAGCATGCTTGGTTCAATGGCGATAGCACAAAACTGTTCGCTAGTAATCAAGAAATGATTGATCTTTTAATTGGTAAGTCTTATCAAACTCTTGAAAAGATCAATCTCAAAAAAATTAAAATTCCGTTTGGAATCATGGATGAAAAACAACGCCCCCATCCTTATGAGCTAGAAGCATGGCGCAGTGGGTATTCTTTTAAAACTATTCAAGCCAATATTGAAGGAATCAGTCAGGTCTTTATTAGGGGAGGTTTGTTGGCATGGATTGATAAAACTTTCCCTAATGACGGTACTAAGCTTGCCGTCACTGCTTTTGAGCAACAACTCAAGGCTTTAACTCAGATGCAACTCCCCGCTGGTGATCCTTTTACCCTAGTTGAACAAAATATTGACTCACCTGCCCGCCGCGAACTCATGGAGCGCTGCCGAGGCTTAGAAATGGGAATTAGGCGTCAATTAGCCATTATTACGCAAGCTCAACTCGGTTTTAATGATAATGATGGAGACTAAGATGCAACGCCGTCAATTTCTCGGCTTTGCCGCTCTGAGCCTGTTTGGATCAGCACTCGCTACGCATGAATTACTTGAACAAGCCCAAGCTAAGCCGCCCCCCAAACTCTATTCAGCGAATGATAATACCTTGGGTCAGCATTTTTTGAGCAAGCTCGATTTAAACTCAGGGCAATTACAACAACAGCTGGTTCCCATGCGGGGGCATGCTGCTTTAGCGGTCGATCAAGACATCGCGCTATTATTTGGCCGTAGACCCGCGTTTGAATCCGTGCGTGTTGACTTCAAACAAGCAAGCGTGGAACGTTTCAAAGCCAGCCACCAGCGACATTTTAATGGGCATGGTTGCTTGTCGGTGGATCGGAAATACTTATTCACCACTGAAACCGATTACGCTAAACAGCGCGGTATCATTGGTATTCGTGACCTGAGCAGCTTAAAACTCATCGGTGAATATCTAAGCTATGGTCTTGATCCCCATGATTTGCAATTAATGCCAGACGCTAAGACCTTAGTGATTGCCAATGGCGGACTTGAAACTCATCCTGATTTTGGTCGGCGTAAACTCAATCTTGCTACGATGCAGCCTTCTTTGGTTTATTTAGACCTAAGCACTGGAAAAAAACTGGCTGAATATCGCTTAGCGGATCGCTATTTAAGTATTCGGCATTTAACTGTCAGCGCTCAAGGGGAGGTTGCCCTTGCTTTGCAATATGAAGGCAATTTATATCAGCAACCACCACGCTCTTTAGTAGCATGGCAAGCAGCTGGGGCAGAACTTAAATTACTGAAAATAGCCCCTACCGAGCTTGCTCAGCTGCGAGGCTATTTGGCTGATTTGGTTTATGACCCTCAACAGCAATTATTAGTCAGTGCTACACCACGTGGGCATTGTGTGTCGATTTGGAGTACCGCTAGTGAAAGTTTTGTGCAAGCACTCCCCTTAGCAGAAGCCAGTGGTGTCAGCTTAGGTATTGAAAAAAATAGTTTCCTCGTCTCCAATAGCCAAGGTGATTTATACAAGCTTATGCCTACACCAACACCGTCACACTACGCACTGCATAGGCTGCAAACTTTTCCTGAATTAACTTGGGATAACCATTTATCACTTTTAAGCTAAAGTGACTCTAGTTCATGAGGCTGACTGAGGCATTTACTAAAGCTTTAATTATCTTTTAATGAGAACTATTTGCATTTAATAATGATTCATTTTAGAATTGATAATAGTTATTATTTACGGATGAAATCTCGATATGTTGAAGAAATTAGTATTGGCCACGGCGCTATTCACAACTTCGTTGACTGCTTTTGCAGCCGGTGAAGTGAATGTTTACTCTTCACGCCAAGAGCAATTAATAAAGCCACTTTTAGACAAATTCACCGCAGCTTCAGGCATTACAGTCAATCTTGTCACGGGTAAAGATGATGCTTTGATTGAGCGTTTAAAGCTTGAAGGTGAAAATACACCAGCCGATCTACTAATGACCGCCGATGCGGGACGCTTATTTCGGACTAAGGAATTAGGCTTAAGCCAAGCGGTTGAATCTGAAACTTTAAAAGCCGCCATCCCCGAAAATTTACGTGATCCTGAAAATCAATGGTTTGGCTTGACTTATCGCGCCCGCCCTATTTTCTATGTGAAAGAAAAAATCAAACCCGAAGAATTATCCACTTATGCCAATCTTGCTAATCCTAAATGGAAGGGCAAAATTTGCGTGCGTAGCTCAGACAATATTTACAATCAATCCATGTTAGCGTCGATGATTGCCAGTCAAGGGGCAGAGGCAGCCACGCAATGGGCGGAAGGTTTCGTCAAGAATTTAGCACGTCCACCAGAAGGGGGCGATCGTGATCAATTAAAAGCAGCCGCAGCGGGTATTTGTGATTTAGCGCTGGCTAATACTTATTATTATGGGCAAATGCTAGCGGGTGAAAATCCTGAAGATAAAGCAGCTGCTGAAAAGCTTACGATTTTCTGGCCGGATCAGGGCGAGCAAGGGCGCGGCACACATATCAATATCAGTGGTGCTAGCGTCACCAAAGCTGCCAAAAACAAAGACAATGCGGTCAAGCTATTGGAATACTTAGTCAGCGATGAAGCGCAAGCTTGGTATGCTGAGCATAATCAAGAGTATCCAGTAAAAACTTCCGTCTCTGCCAGCCCTTTATTGAAAACTTGGGGTGATTTTAAGGTTGATAGCATTAACTTATCTGAATTAGGTAAGCATAATGCAGAGGCCGTTAAAATCATGGACACTGTGGGTTGGAAATAAAAAATTTTGTATGGCGCGTCTTGCTAATTGGCATGGCGCTCCTCACTGCTTTGCCAATTTTGGCAGTTTTTGCTTATGTTTTTGTACCTTCCGCTGAAGTTTGGCAGCATTTAGTTGCCACAGTACTCGGCGATTATCTCCTAAATACTTTCTATCTAAGCCTTGGCGTAGGCCTAGGCGTGCTTTTGCTGGGTGTGCCCTTGGCTTGGCTTTGTAGTATGTGCGAATTTCCGGGGCGAGCTTGGTTTGAATGGCTGCTCTTACTCCCATTAGCAATGCCTGCTTATATTATCGCCTACACTTACACTGGTATGTTGGATTTTGCGGGTCCCGTTCAAACCAGTTTGCGCGATTTAATGGGGTGGACTTATGGCGATTATTGGTTTCCCAATATACGCTCCTTAGGCGGCGCTATTTTAATGCTCGCCTTGGTCTTGTTTCCTTATGTCTATTTGCTCGCCCGAGCTGCTTTTTTAGAGCAATCTATTTGTGTGTTAGAGGTCAGTCGTACTTTAGGCTGCAATCAATGGCAAAGCTTTTTTCGGGTCGCTTTACCCTTAGCTCGCCCTGCTATTATGACGGGCTTAGCCTTAGCGCTAATGGAAACCCTAGCTGATTTTGGCACCGTACAATATTTTGGAGTCACGACCTTTACGACGGGGATTTTTCGTACTTGGTATGGCTTAGGCGATCATGCAGCCGCTTCACAATTGGCCGCTTTATTGATGAGCTTTGTCTTTATTCTCTTAGTTCTAGAACAAGCCTCTCGACGGCGGGCGCGTTATTATCATAGCTCCAGTAAATACGCCCAGATTAAACGTATTCCCTTAACAGCTGGCAAGGCTTGGGCTACCGTTTTGTTTGCTAGCCTGATTTTACTCTTAGGCTTTTTGATACCTGTCGCGCAACTCGCTAGTTGGGGCTTAGCGAATTGGCAAACGCAAATGGATAGCAGCTTTCTTCGCCTGATTCAACATAGCCTAGGCTTAGCAATTATTGCAGCCTTAGCGGCTCTCGTCCTTGCCCTCATTTTAGGGTATGGCCAACGATTAAATCCTAGCCCTTTAGTGAGTCTAGCCGCACGCTTAGCCAGTATGGGTTATGCGATTCCAGGAACAGTGATTGCCATTGGAGTCTTAATTCCTTTTGCTTGGCTCGATACTCAACTCAATCACTGGAGTCAAAGCCTATTCGGTATAAAATGGGGGTTGTTATTAAGTGGTAGTCTTTTTATTCTTTTATTTGCTTATAATGTGCGCTTTCTTGCCGTCTCCTTACAAACTGTTGAAGCCGGTTTAGGCAAAATTAAACCAACCCTTGATAATGCAGGACGTTCCTTAGGCTTAAGCCCCAATGCAGTCTTATGGAAATTACACATGCCTTTGATGAAAGGGTCTTTATTAACAGCGGTTTTATTAGTCTTTGTTGATGTGTTAAAAGAACTACCCGCCACGCTTATTCTACGCCCGTTCAACTTCAATACCTTGGCCGTCCGTACTTATGAATTAGCCTCCGATGAGCGTTTAGCCGAGGCTGGTTTACCTGCTTTAATGATTGTGGCTACAGGGATTATTCCGGTTATTTTATTAAGCCGCTCGATCTCAAGTTCACGGGCTGGAGGAAAAATATGAGTCAGCTCAGCCTTGAGCAAGTTGAAATTCGCTACGGCCAAACGATAGCCGTGCATCCGGTGAGTCTACATGTTCAGCAAGGGCAAATTGCCTGTTTACTCGGCCCCAGTGGTTGTG
>JBJOOT010000118.1:0-10847 GCA_046051185.1 Pseudomonadota bacterium
AAATGGAGTTATTTCTAGAGCATTAATCGCAAATTTCTGTTTGAGATTAATAAATTGAATTTGGGCAAACTGCCTATCCCTGATTGCGTTAAAGCTACCCACTGTTAAATAAACCGGAATGCGGTAACGCCGCGATAAACGCCCTACACCAGCGGCATGATCACCATGTTCGTGAGTAACTAAAATCGCGCTAATTGAATCAGCTGAACAGCCTAAGCGCTGTAAACGGCGTTCTGTTTCTGCAAGACTAAACCCACAGTCGATAAGAATGCGAGTCGACCCGCATTCTATTAAAGTTCCATTCCCTTTGCTGCCGCTACCTAAAGAGGCAAACCTAAGCATTTATTGGGCAAGCTCAGCCTTCAGGCGAGTTAATAAAGCGTTAGCCTCTTCAGCCTTGACGGGCTTGCCTGCTTCATCACTCACTACAATTAAACTTTGCTCACCACGATCACCAATAATAAAACGATAACTAGGGCCTTTGCTCTCTTTACCATTGACGATCTTAAAGCTTAAATACGACATCAAACGGCTAATGACATTTTTATCTTCTTCGGCCGCATTAGTAGCCGTTACGGTATAAGTACCTTGCTCATACTGTTGGCTAGCAATGGTCAAACCCATACGCCCTAAAGCTTGACCTGTTTTCGCCCAAACCTGATCATAAGAGCCAGCAACTGCTAAGACCGGATTGCCATCCTTCAAACTACTTAAAGCTGAATTCAAACCTGTACTGTTTGGCATAACCTTACCACTTTGCCCTGCCGCAATAGCGGCTTGAGTCGGCGGTGGTACATCGGCAGCGGAAACAGGATGTGCAATCGTATAGGTAGGATCGTAAATAGGTGTAGTTAAACCCGGTGGTAGTTCTAAGTTTGCAATAGAACCGCTATTACCACGATAGTTAACCGTATCACCCACCGCATCCACGCGAAACCACGAACATCCTGCCAACAAAGCGGTTGAACTGAAAGTCACTATGGCAAAACAGACGCCTCGTGTCTTTTTACTACTGATCATAAATCCTCGCTGCTCCTATGCGCACTGAAGCCCAGCCTTCTGCATCGCCGCTAATATCGTTGGACGTAATGCTTCAGATAAAGGTACTAAAGGTAAACGCAAGCTTTCACTACCGAAGCCTAGTTTGTGGACAGCCCATTTTACCGGAATTGGATTTGGCTCTAAGAATAACACACGATGCAAATCAGCCACTGTCGCATCAATGCGAGCAGCTGTTTCGCGATCACCCGCTAAAGCTGCTTTACACATTGCATGCATCGCTGCAGGTGCAACATTCGCTGTTACCGAAATATTACCTTTGCCACCCGCTAGGATTAGCTCCATCGCCGTTGCATCATCACCGCTATAAACATCCATCCGTTCCCCACAACGCTGAATAATATCGCGTGCGCGTGCAATATTGCCGGTCGCTTCTTTAATACCCACAATATTCGAAATCGAAGCTAAACGCTCAACGGTTTCAGGCAATAAATCGCAACCAGTGCGGCCTGGTACATTATAGAGAATTTGAGGAATGGCCACGGCCTCAGCGATCTTTTTATAATGCTGATATAAGCCTTCTTGAGGGGGCTTATTGTAATAAGGTGTCACCAACAGGCAAGCATCTGCACCATCACGCATTGCAGCTTGAGTCAGCTCAATCGCTTCATCTGTGCTATTAGAACCGGTACCCGCAATAACAGGGATTCGCTTATTGACCAGTTGCACGACACGTTTCACGACATAGCTATGTTCTTGATGCGAGAGAGTCGCTGACTCGCCTGTAGTGCCTACTGCTACAATAGCATCCGTCCCATTTTCAATGTGAAATGCTACTAATGCTTCTAATGCTTGCTCGTCAATACCCCCTGTGTGGGTCATCGGGGTGACCAGTGCTACCATACTGCCGCGAAACATGGAGTTCCTCCGTGATTAAATCTGCAAAGCATACTACTTGATGCAGTTAGGGAAACACAAGCATTACCACGGCAGCCTTGAACTTAGCGTCTTAACAACATTTTAAGAACGCTTTGACAACGCCCTAACAACTCGCTTGAAGCGTCCAGTTAATTTCCACTTGATAGTTTAAGCGCCCTGCTGGCTCATGTTCCCATTTCACTTCTAGCTTGCACTGTCCCCCTGAAGGATTACAACCCGCAGCCGGTTTACTGATAATATTTGCCTGACCATAACGCCGCTTTGTGTAAACAATCCGCGCATCATCAAAGACCGCACAAGCTTTAGGTGCTGTCAGCTTAATCACATCACTGCCTTTGCCACCGGCTTCTTCTGCATGCTGATATTCAAGTCGAGTAGGCGCAAGATCAACCGCAAAAGCTGTTTGAGTTAAAGCCAAACCCGCGAATAAAATTAACTGATTAGCAAATTTTTTAATAAACATATCGAAATCCTCAAAAATATCACGACCAACTTAACAAGCCTTTATTTTCAATCGCTTGGCTTGTTTAATAATGCCAGCTCACTGCATCGTTACAGCGGAGCTAGTGGCAACCCAATTTCAAGACAAGTTCCAGAGGCACTTGGCTTGATAGCAAACTCTGCTTTAATTTTTTGTGCACGGTATCGCATATTTTTTAAGCCATTCCCTGCACGCCCCTCTAAGTTGAAGCCCTTGCCGTTATCACAGACCTCGATAATAATTAGACTTGTTTCTTTTGATTTTGACTCCGTTTTTGCGGATAAACGGATGCAAGTTGCACCAGAATGTTTTAAGGCATTCGTGAAAGCTTCCTGCAAAATTCTCAATAAATTCAAAGCACGCTCTGGACCAAAATCAACCAGTGCTGGTAACTCGTCCACATCCCACTCTAAATCCACGCCACAGGCGTCTAAAGCCACGCTAATGCGGGTACGGAACATACCGAGCATCGCGGGTAAATCAGTACTTGCACTGCCTAAAGAGTCGATCATTAAACGTAAATCATTTAAGGCATTGTGAGCTGCATGACTCAATTGCTGCCGATCCACCGTGTCGCTTTCTAGTTGACGCAACATACTGGTGAGATACACACCGATCCCGTCATGCATATCACGCATAATCCGAGAGCGTTCATGCAGTAAGACTTGCTCTTGACCTAAAATGCGAATGGTTTCATAGCTTTGGGCTATTTTATGAGTCTTTTCCTCAACCCGCGCTTCTAAGTCTTGATTAAGCTCTATCAGCTGTGCATTGAAACTTTCTATTGCTTGTAAAGAACGCACAAAACGTTGGAGTAAAATCCAACCAAATGCTAACAATACAAAAGGCGCTCCAAAGTGGAGAAACCGACCAGACGCCAAAGATTCAAAACCCCAAATCACCATTAAGTCATAAAAAGCCAACAATACGACCACACTGCCTGCAGCCACCAACACATATAAATCGGCACTTCTGACCTGCCAAGCTTCGTAGGCGGCAAATAACAAGACATAGAGCAAACTGAAGCACATCACTGGATAAACAACAAAACGTAGCAAACCATAAAACCAAGCCTCCGGTACGACTGCTAATACGAGGGCTAGACCGACTAAACCGACCAGCAAACTACGCTCTATACGAGGATGACATTGTTGTAGAAAGCGATGAATAAAAAACACGCCAATCAAACTTAAACCACCTAAACTGACAACACTCAACCAATCCCACAGCCGATAGCTACCTGCAATATTTACGACAAACTGATCTAAGGTATAAATTGACCAACACACCCCACCTAAAGCACAGAAGCCATACTCCCGATCTTGGCGACGATAAAACCACAATATGCCCATCGCACAACTCAGCACGAGCACCACTAAGGCAATAATTTGCGGTAATGTTGAGCGAAAAAAATGATAGCGCTGATAACTGGCTTCGAGCACTTCAGCCCGCCCAATCACCAAACGATCCAAAAACCCTGAACCAGCAGGCTCACTGACCACATAAATATCAAAATAATTATCACCCTGAATTAACAGGCCTTGTGGAATCGTAAACATCAAGGGTCGATTGGCATTTCGTGCCACCGGCGATTGAAAGCTCCCACCCCAACCAATTAATTTGTCATTGACCAATATGGCGGGATTACTCCCTGTAGCGGGTAAAACTAAACTCCATAAGCCTTGTGGTGAGGTCGAAAAAGGTACTTTGACCCGATAAACAGCTTGACCCGATCTTAGATCAGGTAAATGATCAAAATCATCACGCCACTCATGGGGCAATACTACGGCCTTTCCCTGCTCAAGCTTAGCCAAAGACTGACGCACACAATGACCAAGAATCTCCGCTAAAGGCACGACAATATCAGCAGTGGCTAGGCCATCTGAAATGCTTGCAGGGCAAGCCTTCGGGTCAGCAGCAACCACTGTGGCATTATTTCGGGTAAGTGCACCCTCTGTCGGTGGCTGATAAGCTATGGTGGTAATCTGCCAACCTAAAACGAGGCAAACCCCAACAAGGAGCATAATAGGCCAGACACCTAAGCGAGCTGGTATTCGTAAATCAATGATTTTCAAGAAAACAGTCCCTTGCGAATGAATCTGAGCACTCGCTATAACTGATCTAACATGGCACGTAAGGCTTCTTCATGGCTAAAACCTTGAGCTAACATCGCTTGGATAATGGTTTTATCATCGACCTTAAAACTCTTGCGCACAGCAACAAAAATTTCACCGGCTGAATAATGCAGTTGTTGTAAACATTGAATGCATTGCCCAATATCTAAGCTGAATACCATCGTCAACACATCTAAAATCTCAGCGCCCGCTTTACCGCCCATTTTTAAAGCTTCAGCGACTTGCTTAGCATCTTTATGCGCTGACTGAGACGCTTGACTTTGTAGCATACTGAGCTGCCCCATTCGCCAGCCTTCAAACACGGCTTCATTGCGTGAATTAACCTCTAGTTTCTGGTAAATCCGCTTAATATGTGAAGCCACGGTATGCGGTGAAATATCTAAGGAACGGGCAATTTCTTTATTGGAATAACCCCGCGAAATGTATTGCAGTACCATTTTTTCTTTGGGTGTCAGAAGTGCATCATTTTCGTTGCCGCTGGCAGAACTGGTATCACCTTGCTGGAAATAATCCAAAATATAACGCGCAATCGCAGGACTAATTGGTGATCCACCTTGCAATAATTGCTGAATAGCTTCTGCAATATGCGTGGCTGGCTCATCCTTCAACAAATAGCCACTCGCTCCTGCTTTAATAGCTTCCACCACGCTATTTTCATCCCCAAACCGAGAAATAACCATGACCTCTGCTTTGGGGTGCTGTTCACGAGTTTGCTCAATTAATTGTTTACCATTACCATCGGGCAAACCTAAATCGGTTAATAAAACATCTAAACTATTGTTTTCCAACCATTTAGCAGCCTCGGTATAAGTACTTGCCATTCCGACTAAATTTAAACTCGTTTGGGTACGGATAATGTCAGCTAAACGATTAAGAGTTCCGTGATCATCCTCGACCAGAAATACTCGTTGGATATGTGAACTTGTCATAGTGCATCCTCAAATCGCTGCGCTTATTAATTTAATGTCAAAATTTATGTCAAAAAATAGCTATTAAACTCTAGTTAGTCTGTGTTTATACGTTATCACTCATTCCTTGCGTACCCCTTAAATAGGGGATTAGTCATTTTCAATTCATCGGCAAAAATTGACTCTGACCAACTCCCTCATTTAGGGGACAAGCGGTAGAGTCTGACTCGTTTATCTAGGGGATACACCGGCTGTTAAATCAAGCGCACTATAGATCACAGATGGCCAGCCAAGCAGCAAACGCCACCCGAATCGATCAGTAAGTAACATCGAATTATCCGATCCCTGAGGAACACGATCATGAAAACTTTTAACACTATCATCGCAGCCGCCACCTTAGCTCTAGCAGCGAATACGGCGACTGCTGCACCGAGTAATAACTCTGTTTATTTCCAAGACCCTGCGATTGCAGGCAGTGGTTGCCCAAATGGTACGACTGACTATGCCATCACACCTGATGGACAAACTTTAACAATCCTCTTTGACTCTTATGTAGCCGACCCTGGTAATTTGAGTTGTAATATTGCCATTCCAGTGCATGTCCCCAATGGCTTCCAAGTCTCGCTGATGACCGCTGATTACCGTGGTTTTGTGCAAGGTCGTGCTGAATTACGCCGCTCTTATTTCTTTGCTGGCTCAACCGGCCCTTCATTGGTGACACCACTGAGTTCATCTGGCGGTAAAGATTACACTCAACGGGATAATTTACTCACCATGAGTGAATCCTTCGCTCGCTGTGGTCAAGATGTCAATCTACGGATCAATAGCCGCATTCGCACACGCACGAACAGCAGCTCGATTAGTGTGGATTCTTTAGACTTAAATAACGGTATGATTTTCCATTTGAAATATAAAAGATGTAATTCCTAAGGTTTTGACCTCAACACATCTGTTTGATTTTTCACGCATCTCCATCCTTGGCGTTGTTACTTCAAAGTAGCAACGCCTTTTTTATTTCTACGCTTATCGCTGCACCATAACGCGACTACTTGTACCTGCACTCACACTTACTTTATCCACTCAAACAATACCGCTAAACCATGCCCCAAGCTCAGGCCAAGCACAAACGGCTGACCAAGCCCCCTTCCAATAACTCCCTTATTTAAGGGAGCGGTTTTAGTGGATGAGTTACTTATCTAGGGGATACATCGATTTAACTAAACTTGGCAAGATGGTTCTCATGGTGATGCTAATCATCACTCAGTCGTTAAACCAAAAAATTTAATTATTCCGTTTTCAACTTGACACTATTGATACAAGGGTTTTGCAATGAAAAAATTAACTATTTTAGGATCGGCTTTATTAACTGCCGCCTTATTCAGCCAAACCAGCGCTGCTGCCCCAAGTAATAATTCCGTTTATTTCCAAGCCCCTGCAATTGCAGGTAGCGGTTGCCCTGCTGGCACAACTGATTTTGCCATTACCCCTGATGGGCAAACCTTAACTATTTTATTTGATGCTTATTCAGCCGATCCCGGCAATCAAACTTGTAATATTGCTGTACCCGTCCATGTTCCCAATGGTTTCCAAGTATCACTGATGACTGCTGATTATCGGGGTTTCGTAGAAGGTAAAGCGGAACTCCGTCGCTCTTATTTCTTTGCCGGTGCAACAGGCCCTTCTTTAGTCACACCGATGAGTTCCCCCAGCGGCCGAGAATATACTCAACGCGACAATTTAGTGACGATGAGTGAATCATTTGCCCGCTGCGGCCAAGACGTCAATTTACGGATTAATAGCCGTATTCGCACTAAAACTAATAACAGCTCTATCAGTGTTGATTCTTTAGACCTGAATAATGGCATGGTTTTCCATTTGCAATATAGAAAATGTAATTAATTATTACTCTGATTTCGATAGATTTATCTTATAAACTAAGTAATCGGGCTACCTTTTAGCACTCTTATGCTCCACATAAGGGTGCTTTTTTTATGGTTTAAATAGGCTCTTAGCCTATATCCTATATCCCCTATTTAAGGGAGCTAAAGTACAAGTGTGCTTACTTATCTAAGGGATGTAGAGTTTACTAAGAACATTGCAAACTATCTAAAGAGTGATGCAAGCGATCACCTCAGGTTGCCAAGCAACCTAAATAACTAAAGACATGGACAATTTTTTTACAAAATGTAATGAGAAGGAAAACCCCAATGAAAAAGTTAAGCATTTTAAGTGCCGCCTTATTCACTAGTTTAAGCGTATTGAGTCAAACTAGCCTAGCAACAGACCCTAATAGCGTGTTCTTCCAAGCCCCTGCGATTGCAGGTACAGGTTGCCCTGCGGGTACAACCGATTTTGCCATTACCCCCGATGGGCAAACCTTGACCATTTTATTTGATGCATATTCTGCAGATCCAGGTAATAAAACCTGTAATGTTGCGATCCCTGTGCATGTCCCTAATGGCTTCCAAGTCTCCTTGATGACGGCCGATTATCGTGGCTTTGTGGAAGGCAGCGCTGAGTTACGCCGCTCTTATTTCTTTGCAGGTCAAGTCGGCCCAAGCCAAAGTACCTCATTAAATGGTGGTAGTGGTCGCGAATATACTGAGCGTGACAACTTAGTCACTACCAGTAATTCCTTCGCACGCTGTGGGGAAGATGTCAATTTACGCATCCAAAGTCGGATTAGAACCAAAACCAATAATAGTTCTATCAGCGTAGACTCCTTAGATTTGAATAATGGAATGGTCTTCCATCTACAATACCAACGTTGCTAGGCTTATTCTAAGCACACCAATGGCTCTAATTAGCCTCCTCTAATTAGAGCCAAGCCTCTCAGACCCCATCAGCGAGGGCGGATCATGAAACCCCTATCTTTCTTAGTTAGTAGCTGTTTAACCCTAAGTTGTTTAATCCTAGCCACACCTAGCCAAGCGGCTAGTGTAAGCTTTGATACTCCAGCGATTGCAGGCAGTGGTTGCTCTTTTAATACTTTTAGCTCTAGCACCAAAAGCATCAAAAATGGGCAAGTGTTAACTCTGCGCACCAATAGCTTTCGGGCAAGACCCGGCAACGTCACTTGTAATTTAGCTTTACCTGTCAGAGTACCGAATGGCTATCGTGTCACTGAAATTCATGGCGTGTATAGTGGCTATGCTAAAGGCCGTGCTGAATTACGTCGGACTTA
The DNA here is from genome assembly GCA_046051185.1 of Pseudomonadota bacterium. Taxonomy (GTDB): domain Bacteria; phylum Pseudomonadota; class Gammaproteobacteria; order Thiotrichales; family Thiotrichaceae; genus Thiolinea. Next base: position 8,647 of record JBJOOT010000118.1, read on the forward strand.
TTTTTTAGCAGGTGATACTGGCCAAGCCTTGGTCAGCCAATGGACTTCCAGCAGCGGACGAGTCTTTACTCAACTTGACAAATCCAAGTTAACCTCTCGTTGTGGTGAAGATGTGAATGTACGGGTCAATAGCCGTTTACGCACCAAAACCAATGCTAGCAGTGCTCGAATTAGCGCGATGCTCTTTACAGTACACTATACTAAGTGCACTCGTTAACAAGCGACTGAACGCAAGAGCTAATGCATGGTGGTCGGCTGCACTACTCCCAATAGCCGCCCACTAAAACTATTATGTTCCTCGCCCAAAGAGGCCATGAGAACTTCTTGAGCCGCCAACGGCAATTCATTGGGCTTAGGGCTTAAACGAGTATAATGTCCTTCTGCATCCAAGATCCAAGCCTGGGTATTATCCTGTAGATACAAGCCGAAAGCCTCATCATAAACTCGCTTGCGTAAACTCTCATCTAAAATGGGGAAAGCGACTTCAACACGACGGAAAAAGTTACGCGGCATCCAATCCGCACTACTGCAGTACAACTCTTCAGCCCCCCCATTTTTAAAATAATATACTCGGGGATGCTCTAAAAAGCGTCCCATGACAGAGCGCACCCGAATATTATCCGAGACTCCCGCAATCCCCGGACGCAAACAACACACCCCTCGCACCACTAAATCAATTTGTACCCCTGCCCGTGAAGCCTCATATAAAGCAGTAATAATTTGTGGCTCAATTAAAGCATTCATTTTTGCCATAATATGGGCGGGCTTTCCGGCTTTAGCCTGCTCGATTTCGCGCTCAATTTTAAGCAGCATACTTTGATGCAAATGAAAGGGGGATTCCAATAAGCAATTCAAATCTCGAATATGCCCAAGCCCTGTCAGCATATGAAAAATCCGATGCATATCCTCTGTCATTTCTGGACGAGCCGTAAATAAACTAAAATCAGTATAGGCTTTGGCAGTCCCGACATGATAATTGCCTGTACCCAAATGAGCATAACGCATTAGCTGGCCTTGCTCACGGCGCACGACTAGGCATAATTTCGCATGAGTTTTATAACCTACTACCCCGTAGACAACATGAGCATTAGCTTCTTGGAGGCGGCTCGTTAAGGCAATATTGGCCTCTTCATCAAAGCGGGCGCGTAACTCCACCACAACAGTGACTTCTTTACCTGCTCGCGCTGCCCGAGCAAGGCTTTCAACCAAAGCTGAATCTTTACCTGTGCGATATAAAGTCATTTTAATCGCTAATACGTCAGGATCACGCGCCGCTTGTGCGACAAAATCTAAGACGGGTTGAAAAGATTGGAAGGGCTGATGCAATAACACATCGCCACTTCGAATCAGGCGAAACATATCGCGCTTACCATGAGCTAAAAAAGGTAAATTCCCTTGTTGAAAGGGTAAAAAGCGTAATTCTGGGCGATCCACTAAATCAAGCACCGTTTGCAAGCGATTCAGGTTCACAGGCCCATTGACTCGATACACGTCTTGCCGTTTCAAATGGAAATGGCGTTGTAGAAAATCCACACTTTCTTGAGGGCAGTGATCAGAAACCTCTAAGCGTAAAGCCATGCCGGTATTACGTTGAGCTAATTCACCTTTCATGGCCTTGAGTAAATCGTCGATCTCTTCCTCATCCACATACATATTACTATTGCGTGTGATACGGAATTGATGGCAACCATCCACCGCCATCCCCGGAAATAAGCGTCCAATAAACGCATGTAGAATAGAGGATAAAAATACAAAACTATCACAACTAGGGGCTATTGCTTCTGGCAAGCGAATAATCCGTGGCAAGACACGCGGCGCTTGTACAATAGCTGCATCAATTTCTCGCCCAAAAGCGTCTACTCCTTCAAGTTCCACAATAAAATTCAGGCTTTTATTAATCACTTTAGGAAATGGGTGTGAAGGATCTAAACCCAACGGATTCAGCAAAGGCATTAATTCATTATCAAAATAGTCCGAGAGCCACTCCCGTTGCGCCTCATTCCATTGAGTACGGCGGATGAAATGAATGCCAGCCTGCTTCAAAGCTGGAATCAAGACTTCATTTAAAACGGTATATTGTTGCCTCACCAACACATGGGCACGAACAGCGATCTCATCTAACACTTGGCTTGGCTCTAAACCATCCGCCCCAACTTGGTTTAATCCCAAGGCTTGTTGCTGGCGCAGACTACCCACCCGTA
>JBJOOT010000119.1:0-10775 GCA_046051185.1 Pseudomonadota bacterium
AGGGGCGGGACTAAAGAAAATGATCTTAAAATGCTCACGGCGGCCTTGTTGGCGTAATAAGCTATCTGTACCGAATAGAAATTCAAACATCGGCCCCCCACGCATTGCACTAGGCTCATTCGGGTTGCCCGCAAAGCCCATTGCTATCGTACCGCCTTGCATGGCCTGTAAACGATCACGAATTTGCTCTGCAGCACTAATCCCTTCGCAAGGTGTAATCGCATGTTCAATCCCCGGCAGCTTTTTAATAAAACGCCCCCCCGAGGCAATAATTAAGCCCTCGTTGCTAACCTCGCCTTGATCGGTTTCTACGATTCGGCCATTGGCTTTTAAACCAGTCACACTGGCTTGCACGAATTTAACATCCATGCGCTTAAAGAAAGCACTGAGTGGAATAATAATATCTTCACGTTTGCGCAAGCCCGAAGGAACCCAAATCAGACTCGGTAGGTAGTGCAGTTCAGGGCGCGGAGCGATCAAGGTAATTTCCAGCGCTGGTTCAAGTTTACGTAATTGACGCACAGCCGTAAGGCCTGCAAAACCAGCGCCAATAATAGTAATTTTTTTCATCCGTATTCCTCTCAATCCATATCGCAATTCTATTGACTGACTAGTCAATAGATGTGATAAAGCAGTTATTCGTGCCTCAGTTTAGCTGATTTGGGGCAGCTTTTAAAAAGTCAGCGTACATCACAGGTTAAGCTCTATGGCAATTAGTGTCTTTGATATTTTCAAAATTGGAATCGGCCCCTCTAGCTCCCATACCGTGGGGCCGATGCGTGCCGCTAGTTATTTTCTCAAGCGTCTGCGGGAACGTGGTTTATTTGAACAAGTCTCGCGCATTCAAGCGGAGCTTTATGGATCTTTGGGCGCGACGGGCAAGGGGCATGGTTCAGACAAGGCTGTCTTACTGGGTTTGGAGGGGAGCGAACCAGAAACTGTTGAGACGCAAAAAATCCCGCAGCGACTGCAAGCGATTCTCGATCAGCAAGTACTGCAATTAGGCGGGGAGCGTTCGATCAGCTTTAATGATGCGGCGGATTTGATTTTTCATCGTCGTAAGTCTTTGCCTTATCATCCGAATGGCATGATTTTCCATGCCTTTGCTGCCGATGGTCGTTGTTTGCAAACCAATACCTATTATTCAGTCGGGGGTGGTTTTGTAGTTAATCCTGAACATGCCGACGAACCGATTGTTGCAGATAAAACCCCTCAACCTTATCCCTTTAAGACAGGTAAGCAGTTACTGGCACTCTGTAAAGAGCATGGCTATTCGATTAGTCAATTAATGTTGTTCAATGAGCAGGCTTGGCGTAGCGAAGCGGAGATTCGTGCGGGTTTATTGCATATTTGGAAAGTCATGCAGGATTGTGTTGAGCAGGGGTGTCGCACCGAAGGGATTTTACCCGGTGGTTTAAAAGTGAAACGGCGGGCAGCTCCGTTGAGTCGCAAATTACAGCACGATAATCTTCTCAATACCGCCCCGCTCGGCACGATGGATTGGGTGAATTTATTTGCCCTTGCGGTGAATGAGGAAAATGCCGCTGGTGGGCGAGTCGTGACTGCTCCGACCAATGGAGCTGCGGGTGTGATTCCAGCGGTGATGCATTATTACTGGCGGTTTGTGCAAGGCGCGAATGAGGATGGGATTGTGCGCTTTTTATTGACCGCAGGGGCAATTGCGATTTTGTATAAAGAAAATGCCTCGATTTCGGGGGCAGAAGTGGGTTGTCAAGGTGAGGTCGGCTCGGCGTGCTCAATGGCTGCAGGGGCTTTAACTGAAGTCTTAGGCGGTACACCAGAACAGGTGGAAAATGCCGCCGAAATTGGTATGGAGCATAATTTAGGTCTCACCTGTGATCCAATCGGTGGTTTGGTGCAAGTGCCTTGTATTGAGCGTAATGCGATGGGTGCGGTGAAGGCGATTAATGCATCTCGGATGGCTTTACGTGGGGATGGTTCGCATTATGTGTCTTTAGATAAAGTCATTAAAACCATGCGCGAAACGGGTTTGGATATGAAAACTAAATATAAAGAAACAGCTCGGGGCGGTTTAGCGGTGAATATTATTGAGTGCTAATTATTGCTTGACTGGATTTGCTCAAACCTTAGGCCGAATTTGTAAGTAAATGCGTAAGCGATGCAAGTCATTTTGGCTATTCCGCTCACGGTAGTTTTCATGATTTCTGCTGCATATTATAAATAATATAAACATGGTTAGTGTGAAGAGTTAGCGTGAAGGTTAACGCCTTGAAGGCGCTAAGCCAATAATTGACTTCAGTTCGAGATCAACCCGCTGAGGGCATGTCAAGTTTAACGGCCAGTTTAGCGGCATGAGTTAGCCTGCTTTGGGGGGAGGTTTGAGGATAGTTTTATGCGCGATCTTTGCCTAGGCTTAAATAAGTGATATAGGACTTAGGAGCATGCCATGAGCGGGTCATATTGCCAATTAATTGTTGGCAGTTTGGGGCTGAGTTTATTCAGTCTGAATCTTCAAGCCTTCACCGGCCCCGCGACTTATGCGGTCGTTTGGGTAAAAAGCACCGATAGTTTGCGTTTACGTGCAGGCCCTGCTACCCAGTATAAAATTCTGAAAAATATTCCCTTCAATGCGATTACGGTCAAAAATTTAGGGGCACGTACTACCAAGGGTTGGTGCAAAGTACAATATGCAGGCGTGCAAGGTTGGGCGGCTTGCCACTATTTAGGTGAGTCCTCAGGGGCGCGATATTACTCTTCACAAGGCTATAGCGGGCGCTTAAAGTTTTATAAGCAAGCCAGCCGCAATAGTGCAGTGGTTGGCAGTTTGCCGGAGTATGCCACAGGGATTGAGGGTTTAGATGCCTGTACCGCGACTTGGTGTCGGATTCGTTATGATGGCAAATCGGGTTGGGTCGAGCGCAAGTATTTGGCGAGTTGGCAATTTTAAGGCCTATCTAAATAAAAATTGCAAGTTGCAATCAGCCATAAACCCAAGTTCAGTCAATAAGCTTAAAGGCAGTATGCTTTTAGTGGCTATGTTAATATCTGGCCTTGTGAAATTTCCTGGACACTTGTGGTGGATAGTCAACAAACTGATCGCTACTATCAAGACCATCCGGCTGCACGTTATGCCGTTCTTATCGTGGTTTGTATTAGTAGCTTTTTAACACCGGTTTCTTTATCGGGTTCTTTTGTGGCAGTGCCTGCCATTTCTGAGGATTTGCACGTCAGTGCTGTTTATGCTAGTTGGATTCCGGCGGCGTTTTTATTAAGTAATCTACTGATGATGCTACCTGCAGGGCGTTTAGCCGATCAATATGGGCGCAAACGACTTTTTTTAATCGGTGGCCTGCTGTTTAGTGTGGGGAGTCTGCTGGCGGGTTTTGCACAATCCATTGAATTTTTACTATTTAGTCGAGTGATTCAAGGGATTAGTAGCGCGATGTTTTTTACCACCGGCATGGCGATTATTACCAGTGTTTTTCAGCAAGGGCGGGGTGCGGCTTTAGGTTGGCTGGTGGCCTCGATCTATTTAGGTTTAAGCTGTGGTCCTTTATTGGGTGGTTGGGTAACCGAACAGTTTGGTTGGCAAGCTATTTTCTGGTTTCCTTTGCCTTTAGTCGTCATCGTCTTAGTGTTGGCTGGCTTGACTATGAAGGGGGAGTGGCGTAGTGCACAGGCTGATCGCCTCGATCTGGTTGGGACTTTATATATGGCGATTGGCATGATCGGTATTTTTGTGGGCTTAAGTATGATTCCCGATCTTAAAGCGATGCTGGGTTTACTGATCGGTGCGGTCTTTATTGGGATTTTTATTCGTCATTGTTATACCGTGCCTAGCCCCTTGGTGCGCTTAAATTTAGTGCTTGGCAATAAGCCTTTTTCCCGCGCTTTAGCAGCATCTAGCATGGTGTATGCCAGCAATTATGGCTTGATCTTTTTGCTGAGTTTATATTTGCAATATAACCGTGGCATGACCCCGACAGCTGCAGGGCAAGTCTTGATGGTACAGGCTATTGTAATGACCTTATTAGCCCCTTTAGCAGGGCGCTTATCGGATCACTATCGCCCCCGTCTGTTGGCGACTTTGGGGTGCTTAGCGATGGTAGCGGGTTTGGCTTTATTGGTACTAACGGTCGGTTCGAATACTCCGATTTGGGTTATTTTGCTGTGCTTGATGGCTTTTGGAGTTGGCTTTGGACTATTTTCCACTCCAAACACCAATAGTGTGCTTGGTTCAGTGCCGCCAGAGCGTTTGGGGATGTCCTCTGCTTTATTGAATCTGTCACGCTTACTTGGACAAGTATTAGGGACGGCTGTGATCACTTTATTGATGTCAATGATGATTGGACAAGCAAAAATTACTCCCGATCATTATGCCGATTTAATGGGGGTGGTACGCTGGGCGGTGGGTTTATCCTTGATCTTTGCCTTGGCCGCTGCTTATTTTTCTAAAGAGCGCCTCGTTTCAGAGAATGCTTAAAGATAGAGCTTAGCTAGCAGGCCACTTTACAGTTAGCAAAGTGGCCGCTAATCTAGGCAGTTTTAACCCTCTTGCTCGGTTTTACCCCAAGTATCTTTTAAGCTAATAATCCGATTAAAGACCGGCTGATCTTGGCTCGAATAACGAGAGTCGAGGATGAAATAACCTTCACGTTCAAATTGATAGCGATCCTCTAGGGTGGCTTGGGCTAAACTAATTTCACCTTTGCAGCCTTGTAGAATTTTCAAACTATCTGGATTCATAAACGCTAGGAAGTTTTTATCGCCTGCATCGGGGGCAGGGTCAGAGAATAAGCGATCGTAAAGCCGCACTTCGCAATCAAGATGCTCACGAGCGGATACCCAATGAATCACACCCTTGGCTTTAATACCATCAGTAGGGTCTTTGCCAACGGTATCTTCAACTACCCGCGCGCGGATTTCGATAATCTCGCCTTGGGCATTTTTAATGGCTTCATCCGCTTCAATCACATAGGCATTGCGTAAACGTACCCGCTTACCGAGCACTAAACGCTTATATTGTTTATTGGCGGTTTCACGGAAGTCGTCTTGATCAATATAAATTTCCCGACAAAACGGTAGCTCCCGATGACCCCAATCTTCTCGTTGTGGGTGAAGCGGGGCGAGCATGGTTTCGGTTTTATCCTCTGGATAATTGGTCAAAACCACTTTGAGCGGATGGAGTACACACATGGCGCGTGGTGAGAGTGCATTTAAGTCTTCACGTAAGGCATGCTCTAACATGCTGATGTCGACCACGCCATCGACTTTAGTAACCCCTGCCATTTCACAGAAATCGCGTAAAGCTTTAGGGGTGAAACCTCGACGACGCATCCCAGCAATAGTTGGCATACGCGGATCATCCCAGCCATCGACATGCTTTTCATCCACTAATTGCTTGAGTTTACGCTTACTGGTGACGGTATAGTTCACATTTAAGCGCGAAAACTCATACTGATGGGGCTTGGCAGGGACAGGCAAGTTATCAATACACCAGTCATATAAGGGACGATGGGCTTCAAATTCTAGCGTACAAATCGAGTGTGTAATGCCTTCAATCGCATCACTTTGCCCGTGAGCATAATCATACGAGGGGTAAATACACCATTTATCTCCAGTTTGATGATGCGAGGCATGCTTGATTCGATACAGTACAGGGTCGCGTAAATTGATATTCGGTGAGGCCATATCAATTTTGGCACGCAGCGAGCAAGCCCCATCGGCAAATTCACCCGCGCGCATTTTTTCAAATAAGGCTAAATTCTCTGCAACCGAGCGCTCACGATAAGGGCTATTTTTACCCGGCTCAGTCAATGTGCCGCGATATTCACGCATTTGTTCCGCACTTAAATCACAGACAAAGGCTTTGTCTTGTTGGATTAAATACACCGCCCATGCGTGGAGTTGATCAAAATAATCCGAGGCATAGCGGACTTTACCCGCCCATTGATAGCCTAACCATTGCACATCTTTTTGAATGGATTCGACATATTCTTCGTCTTCTTTGACTGGATTGGTGTCATCCATGCGCAAATTACATTGCCCACCATAGCGTTGGGCTAGACCAAAATTAAGCCAAATGGATTTCGCATGGCCTAAATGCAGATAGCCATTGGGTTCAGGTGGAAAGCGCGTTTTGATTTCACTCACCACATGGTTAGCAAGATCATCTTCTACGATGCGCTCAATAAAATTCAGGGGACGGCTGGTATCGCTCATAGTTTTTAGCTTTTTTCAGTGATTGCAATGCAAGAATTAGACTATGTGCTCGACAGTCTGTCTAGTGCAAAACTTTCGAGCAATTTTGCGCTGCGCTAGACGGTAGCAAACCTCGCCTTGTGCGGCGCAAAATAGCTTGAATAGTAGCAGATTTTTCGGGTTATACTGTGCCTCCGACATTCGGAGGAGTACCTGTAATGGATCAAAAAGCTAGCTCAGGCGCTAAAATGATAAAGCGCCGTACCGTCACGACCTTACGCAAAATGAAGCAAGAGCAAGAAAAAATTGTCATGCTCACCGCTTATGATGCGAGTTTTGGACGAGTCTTAGATGAGCAAGGGGTCGATGTGATCCTCATTGGGGACTCGCTAGGGATGGTGATTCAAGGCCATCCAACGACGATTCCGGTCACGATGGAAGATATGATTTATCATACCCGTACTGTGGCTGCGGTCGCCCAAACGGCTTTAGTCTTAGCCGATTTACCGTTTATGAGTTATACCTCGCCAGAGATGGCTTTACGCAATTGTGCGCGTTTAATGCAAGAAAGTAATGCACATATGGTGAAGCTTGAAGGGGGCGCTCCACAAGTCGAAACGGTGAAGCAACTCACCCATCATGGTGTGCCGGTTTGTGCGCATTTAGGGTTACAACCTCAATCCGTGCATAAATTAGGCGGTTATCGAGTGCAAGGCCGTGAGGAGGCGGTGGCTAAGCAAATGCAGGCGGATGCTTTAGCTTTGCAAGATGCAGGGGCGGATATGCTATTGCTGGAATGTGTGCCAGAAGCATTAGCCACCGCCATTACTGCATCGGTAGAAGTACCCGTCATCGGGATTGGTGCAGGACGCAGTTGTGATGGGCAAGTGTTGGTGTTACACGATATGTTAGGGATTACGCCTCGCGCACCCCGCTTCTCGCTGAATTTTATGCAAGAAGGCCGCACTATTCCGCAAGCGATCCGTGCTTATGTGGAGGCGGTAAAAGCGGGGAGTTTCCCTGCTGATGCACATTGTTTGGTTTAGTACAAATTAAAAAGACTTGGAGGACTTAGCATGCAATTAGTGCATCATATTGAAGAATTACAAGCACAGATTCGTGCTTGGCGGACTAGCGGTGAAACAATAGCCTTTGTACCGACGATGGGGAATTTACACGGTGGGCATTTAACGTTAGTCCAACGCGCAAAAGCGATGGGAACGAAAGTGGTGGTGTCGATTTTTGTGAATCCCGCGCAATTTGACCGTGCCGAAGATTTAGCGGCTTATCCAAAAACTTTGGATGCAGACTGCGGTTATTTAGCCAAATTAAATACTGATTTAGTCTTTGCCCCTACCCCAGAAAGTATGTATCCCACTGGCAAGCTACGTACTAAAGTCGAAGCGCCAGGGATTAGTGATATTCTCGAAGGGGAAAAGCGCCCTGGGCATTTCACGGGTGTGGCTACGGTAGTATGTAAGCTGTTCAATTTAGTTGAACCTGATATTGCGATCTTTGGTGAGAAAGACTTCCAACAATTGTTGGTGGTGCGGCAAATGGTGAAAGATCTCAATATTAATGTGCAAATCATGGGGGTGACGGCCGTGCGTGAGGCAGATGGTTTAGCCATGAGTTCACGCAATGGTTATCTAACGCCTGAGCAACGCCAACAAGCCCCTTATTTGCATCAAACCTTGCAAGCGGCTGCTCAGCAAATTGTCACGCAAGGCCGAGTCACGGAAGAGGGGTTTGAGTCGATTCAGCAAATTATGATTGGGCATTTAGCTGAACATGGCTTTCGCCCAGAATATTTTGAAGTCCGTAGAGCCACTGATCTGCAAGTTCCCAAGGTCGGGGATGAGGATTTAGTTATTTTGGCCTCGGCATGGTTAGGGAAAGCCCGCTTAATTGATAATGTACAAGTCTTCTTAACCGATGGGCGGATTGTGTAGTTGGGTTCAAGCCCAATAGTTAACACCTGTGAATAGAGACTAAACAGCGGCGCTTTTATAGTTAGCCGCTGTTTAAAACCTTGTTCAGCGACTACATTTAATCTTAATTTGTGTTGTAGCCACCTTGTTATCCTTGGCGAAACCTTCTAAACGTAATAGGCGTTCAGTGTTAGTCTCTGGTAATTGTAGAGTCACTGCGTTCTGCTTTACCTCAACAGAACCTGCAGGGCGATTATTGATATACCAGTCGATACGATCAATCCCTTCGCTATTCACTTGTAGCTCGCATTGTGCAGTATTCAATTTGATTGTGAGTGGATAGCGTGCTTGGGCAAGTAGTAGTTTAGCGGCATGCTGAATTAAATCTTGGTTCTCGTTGAGAATATCCGTGCGTGTCATGTAATGACGCTCATCAGGTTCTACACCGAAATCCTCAAGCGGCAGACCCGCTTGTTCACCGGCGCGTAGCATACGGCGACTCGCGACACGAAAATCGGCCATGCGCGGTAATTCAGTGAAGGCTTTGGTGAGTCCATTGGTTTCAGTACGCCCTGGGGCTTCGGCTAAGACCCGTAAGACTAAATGCTGCCAAACATTGGCTCCCCCTGCACCCGTATTATCACTAGCGCCTAAAATCTTACCAATCTTATTATCTCTAAAGCCTGCTGCGAACATATCCGTGGCACTATAGCAGTGAGCATCTGTAATCAAGACCACCGAACCGGTATAAACTTGTCCCATATTATTGGCTTCTTCCACGGTGGTGATGGCATGAGCACTTGAATAGAGTGTACCGGTTACAGGGGCTTGTTTAAGCGAAGGTACCCAATCTTTGAGATTAATCTGGGGCGCAATCGGTGAGGGTGAGTTGCGAATACAGAGTTCACGAATAAGCGGTGTACTAATAAATTGTGCCTTTTCGGGTTCAATCGGCTGCGGTGTAAAAATTTGCAATAAGCGCTCTGCTGCGGTAATCAAACCACCGGAATTACCACGTACATCCAAAATCAGACCTTGTTGCGGCAGTAGTTTAAGGAGACGAATAATCTCTTCAATAAAAGCTTGATCATCCTGCACCATGAAAGAAAATAAACGCAGATAAGCAAAATTGCCACTGGGCGTATTGACTGTGCGAGCGCTAATATCCGGTAGCCGTGACTTGATTTCCGTGCTATCCGCTCGACGGGTGGCGGTGCGGCGAGTAGGGCGGCGTAATTCAACAAATAATTTTTTGCGGGTTTGATTAATATAATCGCCTTCTAATTGGCTACCCATTAAGAAGTCACGATAAATATCATTGGGTCTAGGGGTTAAGGGTAATAATTCATCAAGATTAGGTGCAGCGCCTAATTCAGCCCCTAAACCACTCATTTGTTTTAAGACTAACCACTCTAAAGCTAGCTCCTGTAAGCTGCCATCCGCCGTTTTGTATTGTAGATAAATCCGGCGCTCTAAGGGTGGTAAATTAATCGCTAAAGGCCGAATTGTGAGAGAGCGTAAGCCGACCGCATAGCGCGCTGCGGGGTTACTTCCTCCGCCTTGTTCACCGTTTAGGCGAATCGCTTCTTGAATCGGTAGGCCATTCCACAGAATTAACTCAACTCCGGTTTTAAAGCTCTCGTTGACGGTAACGACCCCACTAATTTTGGTGACGAGATAATGGGCTTGCTGCTGATCATCAAAATATTCTTCTACAAGAAAAGGTAAAACAGCGGTCAAGGTATTGTAAGGGGCGGGCAATACATAATTGGTATGTAAATCATGCAAGCTGGTAAAAATCGCGAGTAATTCACGATGAAATTCTAATTCGTTTTTAACAAGTAAATCATTCGGGTTTTCTAAGCGATATTGCAATAAGCTTAAGCGTTGTATTGGGTCAATCGCATACAAAGCTTTTTTCAGATAAATATGTGCATAGACTTGTTCAAGAAGAATCTTGGCTTGATTAACGAGCGTTTGTTTATCTGCAAGCGTTAAGCCTGCATCTTTGGGTAAATTATCAGCTAAACGAGGCAGGCTAGCGGCAAGCTCTAACATGGCAGTTTTCCCAAGTTGTTGTTGATTTCAGCGAGACAGTATACGCTGCCCGTCTAAGAAACATTGGAAAATTCAAGCAGCTTAGTGTGAGGATGGGCTAGTTATTTAGTCATTCAAGCTAACAAGAACAAGGGCAGGGGTATGGGCGGTCAAATTCAGTGGCAGTATTGGCGGATAGCGATTTTATGGAGTGTAATGTTGGGCTTAGTTATTATTTATCCTGTGGTATCAACCGCAGAGATGAATAAACATTATCTAGCACTCAGTCAAGAGCAAGGGCAAATTTTATGGCTACAAACAGCGGCTCCGGTTAGCCTCAAAACCTTCAATGGACAAACGGGTGCTTTAGAGCAAAGCATCGATTTAAACATAAAGCCTGAACAGTTGATTATGGGTTTTACGCCGGATGGCTTTAAAGTCGCACTATTGGAGCCCGCGGGGCTAAGTATTCTGCATCGAACTGGCAAAGCTTTACGGACTTTAACCGTGCCGCATCTGCCCAAGTCAGTCCGTAGTTATCAACCTGCTACGGCGATTACTAATGCAGTGGGGACTGCTCAGCTTTTTCATGATGAACAAACTCAACAATTACGAGTCATTCAT
>JBJOOT010000120.1:0-10772 GCA_046051185.1 Pseudomonadota bacterium
AATTTTAGTTAAGCTAGGATCGGTTTTGCTAAGGGAAAGATTACCGCCTTTTTGTAAACTTAATGCCATCGCTATCTCCTTTAATGGATTTTATTTAGAACCCGCTCGCCAATTTAAGCCCCAATGATAGGCTCTATCTAATTCTTGATGCCCATTAAAATAACGGACTTCCCGATTAACTTTGAGCGTACCACGATCATTCTCTAATAAAGCAATCGCACACATACCAAGGTTATTACTGCCTTCAGTTAAGCGAATTTCTAAGGGGGCTTCGTTGGGTACATAAATAGTGACTACACCATCGGTTTGTGCCCAATTGGGTGCGCCTTCATAAATAAAAGCATAGATCAAGATTCGTCTAAATTTTTGCCATTGCTGACCATTAATATGCAGCCATTCCCCCTCACTAATCGCGCCTGTACGGTCATCGCCTTTAAGTTCGATATAAGGATCACTATAGAAAGAGCCGAAGCGATTGCCTAGGGCTTGAATAGCACTAATAGTGCCGTCCGCTTGCTCATATAAGCAGCCTACATCCAAATCAACCCGTCCATTTGAATTTTTACCAAACAGGCCACCTAAAACGCCACCCGTTTTAGGTGGAGTAGCGGAGCGATTCCAATTTAAGTTAACTCGAATTTCGCCAAAGCCTTCGGTTTTTTTCTCAAGGCTAACGGTCGGGCGTGACTTATCTAGGGTGATTTTACTCAATGAAACAGGTTTTTTGGGTGCAGGTGCAGGTGCAGGTGCAGGTGCAGGTGCAGGTGCAGGTGCAGGTGCAGGGCTACTTACCTCTATACCAAAATGCTCAGCTAGCGGTTGTAAGCCTCCTGCAAAACCTTGTGCAACCGAGCGAAACTTCCATTGACCTTGGCGTAGATAGAGTTCACCTAAAATTAAAGCGGATTCAATCATGCCACGGGTATTGATATTCGCCTCAAGCACGGTTTCAGTCGAAGTTTTGACGGTCAGTTTTAAGCTTTGAAAAGCGCCAAAGTTTTGGCGGTTTTCATGGATCGTGGCAGTGAAGGCAATTTTCTCAATCGCTGGATTCAAGGCTGGCAAATTAACTTTGAACTCAGCTTGTCCTGCAGTATTCCCGACCAATGCGACACTGCCATTTCCCGGGCTAGGTTGCCCATAAAATACCATGTCTTCATCACCCCGAACTTTGCCACTGCTAGCTAATAAAAAAGCAGAAATATCAACATCTACACCCTGTAATTGAGAAGGAGTGAGTTGCACTTCAACCTTTAGCGATTCTTTAGGAACAGCACAATTGCCACCTGCGACTAATTGAGTAATAGACATGGTAGTCCTCCTAGATCGCCGTGATGACAGCAGGCATCATATCGTTGGCAATTGCGCCAGCGGTTGGGCTACCAACGGCTTTCATCTGCCAGCCTGCACCATTTCGACTGATAATCGCCATCACTACTCCGGTATGTGAACCTTTGTCAGAGAGATTAAAACGAGCCAATTCCGTGTTATTGGTATCATCCACTAAGCGGCAGAAAGCGTTTTCCACTTCATTAAAAGTTTGACCACGGAAAGAGCAAACCGTAAAAGCTAAATGCGCAACATTAGCAGGGATACGGGTTAGATCGACATAAATGATTTCGTCATCCCCTGAGCCTTCACCGGTGCGATTATCGCCAGAGTGTTTGATAGAGCCATCTTTGCTTTGCAGTTGACGAAACCAAACCACATCTAATAGGTTTTTTTGGGCATCTAAGAGTAAGCACGAGGCATCGAGATCAATCTCGCCGCCGCCACCGCCGAGCAAACTGCCAAATAAGCCGCCTTTTTTCTTAACAGGATCCCAGCCTAATCCCATCCGTACTTTAGTTAAACCACTGCCCCCTTGTTTTTCTAGGGTAATCCGTTGACCTTTACTTAAATTAACAGCCATCATCCGCCTCCAAGTGTTTGTAGTTTTTTCAAAGTGTTATGAAATAAATAGCTTTACTTAAAAATTTCTTAAAAATTAATCAAGATCCTGATAGCAATACGGGGCTTGCTGCCTCAAGGACAACAGGGGCATTTAATTCTGATACCCGTCGTCCATACTGAATTGCTGGCAATTCCACCACTTCAGACTCTAAACTTTTCAAGACTAATTCGGGTAAGTTGACTCCTGCTAGACAAGCCATGCCAATCCCCCCCGAAGGCCGTGCATTGATTTCCAATAGCCTCGGTCCATGAGCACCTAACTTAAATTGAATATTGAAAATACCATTCAATTGAAAATATTGAGTTAAACGCAAAACCATTCCTTGAATTTCAGCATCATTATCAATCAGTTGGCCTAAGCCTGTCGCGAGTTTGCGGCGCTGTATCGCACAAAGTAGCTGACCTTGACGTCCAACACAGTCTACGCTCCATTCGTGACCGGTTAAATTTTCCATGATTAATAACTCGGGAAATACGGGGGTTGTTTCCATCCCTGCGCGTAATTCGTCTAAAGGAATTTGGTATTCAATACCTTTTAGTAAATGCGTAATGCTCGTTTGGTGGGTATCTAAGATCCTAAACCCTAGACCATAAATAGAAACAGCGGGTTTAACACAGAGGCTAGCATGGCGCTGTGCTAGCTCCGCAACCGCTTGATCAAACTCCTCTTTATTACGAGCACTGCGGCTTTCCATCGTGAGCGCTATTTCAGGTGGCAAACTGCGATAAAACTCCCCTTTATTATTTAATAGCGCTAGTACTTCGGGTTTAGCCACTATTAATAGTTTAGTACCAATTGCGGCAAATTTTTCTTGATGCTTACCTAAAAATCTTGCCTCTTTAGCGACCCAAAACAAGTTAATTTGTTTGGCTTGGCAAAACGCTAAGCACCATTGTAAATAAGCCTCCCCAACTAGACCGCTTGGTTCGACATAGGCTTCATGAGCGGCTACTAAAGCAGGCGCATAGGGATTGGTATGGCTAGCAATAATAGTGAGCGAGCCTACGCCTTGGGCTTGGCGTAGATTAGAAAAAATAGAGCTAATGCTTGAGAATGTTTTATTGAACCAAATACGCATTATGTATCCTGCTTGATGTCAGCTAAAGATGGGTCGTTGTTGCAAAGGTCAGTTTTTTAATCAATACGGGCAGTGAGTTCAGCTGAATTTCCAAAGATTCTAGTGGTTGTGATTTATTGTAGTTTATTTAAGCAAGTCATCAGCCAACGCTTATTAGCCATCGGCTATGTCATTGCCTAACAATTATGCACGTTAGGTGTAAACTTTATCAAACTCAATACCTTCTTGCTATGATCAAATAGAGTTTATAGTGTGTGGGATAAGACAGCATGATCAATTTAGCGATAGGTGCAAATTTAGCCTTAGCCAGCGAGGATTGGCCTTTGAGCCTACGCTTTAAGGCAGTGATTAAAGAGGATATAGGCATTGCCGTACTCCCTTTGAATGAGGCTCGGCAGTTAGTCGCTCCCGCACAATTAGGCCATTTACCCGATCCTGCTTGGATGACCACTACTTTAGATGAAGACGGTTGTGGTTATGGTCTGAGTTTGGCGGTAAAGCAATTGCCTAATCCGGCTGTTTCGCGGCTTTGTGTAGTGCTTTATCGTTATGGTGCACGGGGTCCTTTAGCACTCGGTGAACAAGTCAGTTTGAGTCTACCAACGGTATTTCAGCATACCTTACCTTTAGCGGCCGAGACAGCCTCGGCGATGATTATTGCTGAGTTTTATTTGAAACAAGCGAAGTGGAAAGTCAGAGCCTTGGCTGAAAGCTCGGCTTATGGTTTAGCGGCTTTAGGGCGGCGGATGGGGCAGGAGATTGATGAGCGCTCACCATTTGCGTCTCAGAGTCGCACTGATCTAGGGCAGCAAGAGGCTTGGACAGGCTCCGCTTTTTTAGTTGCTCCACAGGTATTTATGACCAATGCGCATGTCGTCGATGAGGCTAGACAAATCCAGTTAAGTTCTATGCAGGGTAAAATGGCGGGGGAGGTACTGATTAGTGATGCCACGAATGACCTTGCATTAATACGGGTAAGTACCCATTTTTCAGTAAGACCCTTACCCTTTCGCCAAGCACAGGTGCAATTAGCTGAGGCTATTACTACCTTGGGTTATCCATTAGCGAGTCTTATGGGCAGTGGCGTGCAAGTCACTCAAGGCGTGATTTCGGGGTTATTTGGTGCGCATAATGATGTGCGTTTATTGCAGTTTACTGCGCCTATTCAACCCGGTTCGAGTGGTAGCCCGTTGTTGGATAGTCAAGGGAGCGTGCTTGGGGTGGTTTCGTCTAGTTTTACCAATACCCAGAATATGAATTTTGCGATTCGCGGGGTGCTTGCAATCGCTTTGTTGGAAGCAGCGCAGGTTGAACATCATAAGAGTTTAGAAACAGCACCTGTTTTAACAGCCGCACAAATTGTCAGCCAAACCCAGCAAGCTATTTGGCGAGTCGAGTGTCTGGCTTAAGCATTAACCAGTTTTATCAGATCTTGTTATACTGGGCGCGGTTTTTAGCGTGATTTTTATTTGGATTTTTTATTTAGGTTTTTAGTTTTTATAGGGTAGGGTGGTGGATGACTTTAAGTGTGCAATTACAAACGGGTACTCTCACGCTACATTTAGATCCTCCTCTTAGTACCTATCAAGCCGATGATTTATTCGGTTTTGCACAGCGACGAAATCCTAAACGGGCTTTTTTATTTGTTTCTAAAGTCCTTGGGCGGCATATTCCCGTCCCACCTTCTCGGATGCGAGCAGCAATGGAGGCCTTAGCTGCACGGATTCCCGAAGATTTGCCCGGGCCAGTTATTGTGATTGGTATGGCAGAAACCGCGATTGCTTTAGGTGCGGGTGTCCAACAAGCTTTAAGTGCAACTCGTCCTGATAGTCTGTATTTATGCACGACACGACATCCTTTGCCTGCGCCTATTGGTTTACGGTTTAAAGAGGAACATAGCCATGCGACTCAACAAGTTTTGCATTACCCACAAGCTTTAGACCATCAACACTTACTAAAAACAGCGCGTTCCTTAGTCTTAGTCGATGATGAAGCCTCGACGGGGCAAACCTTTGCAAATCTAATCACTGCTTTACAAGAACAAGGTCAAGATCAATTTGAAAGAATTATTGTCACAACTTTGACCGATTGGTCAGCGGGGCAAGCAGCAGCCCGTTTAGGGGCGCGGGCAAGCCAAGTAGCTTTATTAGCAGGTCATTGGCAATGGCAAGCGAATCACTGCCCACCTCCAGAGATGCCAGCGGTGGATGTGGTGGGGACAGGGGCTTGGCAGGCTAATTGCGCTCATGATTGGGGGCGTTTGGGAGTACAAACCCATACTTTACCGCCTGCTGTGCAGCAGTTGACAGTTCAACCTCATGAGCGGGTCTTAGTATTAGGTACGGGAGAGTTTGTTTGGCTGCCTTTTTTATGGGCGGAGTCCTTAGAAAAGACCGGTGTCTCTGTCGATTTTAGTGCGACCACTCGTTCACCGATTGCTTTGGGACATAGTATTCAACGCAGTTATGCCTTGCAGGATAACTATGGTCAAGGGATTGCAAATTTTTTATATAATGTCGATCCAAGTCGCTATGATCGTATTTTTTTATGTACCGAAACCCCAGCCGCTTTGCTCGATGTTAATTTACTGGAGGCATTACAAGCCACTGTGGTGGAGTTTTATCCGTGAAGCCTATTTTACTCACTGATTTGGATGACACTTTATTTCAGACTGCTCGCAAAATGTCACCCGCCGAGCCTAAGCTATTGGTGGCTAAGGGGGCTGATGGTCAGGCTTTAAGTTTTTTTTATCCTTGGCAGCAAGCTTTTATCGATTGGGCTTTGCAACAGATGATCGTTATTCCAGTCACTGCCCGAGGTATTGAATCGTTTAAGCGAGTACAAATTCCGTTTAGCTATGGCGCAGTGTGCTTACATGGCGGGGTTATTTTAACACCACAAGGGCTGATTGATCCTCAATGGCAGGCACAAACACAGGCCTTACTTGATCCTTATCAACCACGCTTGTCGCAGTTATTGGCTCAAGGCTTGGCCTTAGGTGCAGAGACGGGCTTGAGTTTGCGAGCTTGGTTAGAGGAGGTGGAAACGACCGCCGTTTATGTGGTGTTTAAAACTAAGGCGCAAGTTTCTGAATTGCATCAGCTGCGGCAGTTATTGCTAGAGCAGGCTGATTTAGCAGGGTTTTATCTACACCAAAATGATAATAATTTAGCGTTGATTCCTAACCCAATTAGTAAAGCTAAGGCTGTGGCTGAGCTGATTCAGCGTTGCCAAGCACTGTATGGCAGACGGCCTTTATTCGGTATGGGTGATAGCCTGTCTGATTTTGAATTTATGCAACACTGTGATTTTTTAGCATTTCCCGCTAAAAGTCAGTTAGCAGAGCAATGGCATGAGTGAGTATCAAGGGTTTTCCGGCTCTTATGCGGCTCAAGATATTCAGTTCTTGTTGCGTTTACGTGTTTTAGCCGATACGCCTGTAGAGCAAAAAGAGCAGCTCATCCAAACAGGGCAGCGTCATTATTCAGAGATGTTGACTTTGGAGACAACCCCTTCGCCTGAACATATGGAATTATTTAGGCAGGCTCTACAGGTCGGCAAACAACGTTTAGCCCTAGAAGTGCAGCAATTAGCCCAGAGCCTTTGCAGATTACGCCCGCAACAGCCCATTATCTTAATTAGCTTGGTGAGAGCTGGCGTTCCACTTGGGGTTTTGTTAGTGCGTGCGCTACGTTCAATAGGGGTGGAAGCTCATCATTATGGGGTCAGTATTATTCGTGATCGGGGTATTGATGAGCAGGCTCTAAGATGGGTAGAAGCTAGGCATGCTTTAGAGCATTGTGTGTTTTTAGATGGTTGGGTGGGAAAGGGCGCTATTTTTAAGCAGCTTACTGCCTCTTTAGCTCGGCGTTATCCGGCACAAGAACTTCCCTTTGTCAGCTTAGCCGACCCAACAGGGCGCTCATGGTTAGCTGCTTCTGGCGATGACTGGTTAATTCCGTTTGGAGTGCTCGGCTCGACCATTTCTGGGCTGGTTTCACGCTCAGTATGGCCATCTGATGAGGGCTGGCATTATTGTATGTACTATACTCATCTGGTAGAGCACGATGTTAGTCAGTTATTTATTACCACTATTGAAGCTGAATATGCACAATGGTCTGCTGTTGCGCCCTGTGCATGGACGCTAGAGCTACGCCAAAGTTTAGCCTTACAGTCTGATGAGGCTTTAAAACAAGTGGTGAGCCGTTATGGCATTCGTAATTTGAATTTACTCAAACCCGGTATTGCAGAGGCAACTCGTGCCGTGATGCGGCGTGTACCTGAGACAGTCTTAGTTCAATCTTTGGCTGATCCGGCGATCCGCTTATTGAACCATCTAGCTGCACAGCGAGGTGTTGCTCTTGAGGTGGTTGGTGAGGTCATCGCACCTTATCGTGCTGTTACTATTATAAAAAAGGCAATATGAACGATAAACTATCGCCGTATCAACTAGGGGCAACTTTATATATGCCCGCAACTCGTTCGGACTTGCTTGAGCTTATCTTACAGCAAAAAATTCCTGACTTACGTTCTTTAGTGATTTGTCTAGAAGATGCCATCGCTGAACATGAAGTGCAGGCTGCTTTATTAAATTTATATGCCTGTTTAGAGGTTATTTATCAAACAGGGCGGCGTGTACAACCCTTAGTTTTTGTGCGGCCACGACATGCGTCAATGGCGCTTGAGTTATTAAGCCACCCGAATATTAGTGCTTTGGATGGTTTTGTTTTACCGAAGTTTGATCATGATTCTTTTCAGCATTGGCAAAAAGTGATGCAAGCCTCTCCAAATCAGTTTTGGTTTATGCCGACCTTGGAGACGGCTCAAATTCTCGATGCCTATGCGGTGCGTGAATTGCGCTTACGCTTACAGCAGGCCGAATTAAAGTCACGTATTTTAGTTTTGCGTATTGGCGGCAATGATTTATTGGCTTGCTTGCAATTAAGAACCCATCCACAACATACCTTGTATGAAGGGCCTTTAGCTTATGTGGTGGGGATGTTAGTGGCTCAATTAGCCCCTGCGGGGTTTCAATTGACTGCGCCTGTTTTTGAATGCTTTCGTGATCATACCGTGCTAAAAGCAGAATTTCAGCGCGATTTATTACATGGCTTAGTCGGGAAAACGGTGATTCATCCCAATCAAATACCGATTATTCATCAAGCCCTGAAGGTTAAACACAGCGATTATTTAGCGGCAAAAAAAATTCTAGCTAGCCATGCCCCTGCGGTTTTTCAATTAAATGGGGTGATGTGTGAGTTAACGACTCATCAGAATTGGGCATGGCAAGTCTTAGAGCGAGCTAAATACTTTGGCTGCCAACTCATAGAAGAAGGGGGTGTGGCTAGTTTGAGTGCTGTCAGTTAAGTTTGGATAAACTAAGTTGATCAGCCGTCTTGCATAAAGACTAGCATAAAGCCTTTCATAAAAATGTCACAGTCGTCATAATCGCCCGTCATTAATCCTACGAACCCTAGGGTGATTTATTATGCCTATCTCCAATTATATGGCTGGTTTGTTTGGCCATTCTCCGATTCGTCCCTTACAAGAGCATATGCAAAAAGTCTGTTGGGGGGTGCAACATTTAATTCCTCTGGTCGAAGCCATGAATCTAGAGAACTTAGACTTAGTTAAGTCTGAGCAGCAGGTCATTGTGCAGGCTGAGCATGAAGCGGATGACATGAAGCATGCCCTACGGCATCACTTGCCCAAAGGTTTATTCATGCCAGTGGATCGTCGCGATTTACTGGATGTATTAATGATGCAAGATGCGGTCATTAACCAAGCTAAGGATATAGCCGGTTTGGTGGTCGGGCGTAAAATGCAGCTCCCGGTTACTATGCGTGCGCTATTTCTTGATTATACCGTCCAAGTAGTGCGCTCAGTTGAGCAGGCCTTATTAGTGATTGGTGAGCTGGATTCTTTAGTCGAAACGGGTTTTCGCGGCTTAGAAGTGGATCGTGTCGAAGATATGATCAAGGAGCTTGGGCGTATTGAGCAGACCACAGATCGTAAGCAAGTTGAATTACGTAATATCTTATTTGAGTTAGAAGATAGCTTACGTGCTACGGATGTCATGTTCACTTATCGTTTGA
This sequence comes from Pseudomonadota bacterium, assembly GCA_046051185.1. Taxonomy (GTDB): domain Bacteria; phylum Pseudomonadota; class Gammaproteobacteria; order Thiotrichales; family Thiotrichaceae; genus Thiolinea. Next base: position 9,128 of record JBJOOT010000120.1, read on the forward strand.
TTGAGTGGATGGGGCGGGTTGCGGATGATGCGCAACGTGTAGGTACTCGACTGCAATTAATGCTAGCACGTTAAGGAGATCATCATGATGGCATGGTTTAGTGATGTAAATACAATCTATATCTTCTTAGCAGGTGCTTTTGGGATTTTCATGGCTTGGGGTATTGGAGCGAATGATGTTGCAAATGCAATGGCAACCTCGGTTGGCTCGCGCGCTTTAACGATTAGACAAGCCTTGATGGTTGCTGCTGTTTTTGAATTTGCAGGGGCGTATTTAGCGGGTGGCGAGGTAACGAATACGATTCGTAGTGGGATAGTTTCAGTGGAGGCCTTTAATGCTCATCCTGAGTATTTGGTTTGGGGAATGTTAGCCTCCTTACTATCAGCAGGCATTTGGTTAACGGTTGCTTCTTTCCAAGGTTGGCCGGTTTCAACCACACATAGTATTGTCGGGGCGATTGTTGGATTTGCTGCTGTAGGGGTGGGTACTGAAGCAGTGAGTTGGGGATCAGTGCTTACGATTGCGACTAGTTGGGTATTTTCTCCTTTTATTGCAGGCGTTTTGGCCTTTTTAGTCTTTACTAGTATTCATAAGCTCGTTTTGGATACTAAAGAGCCTTTACAAAATGCGCGACGCTATGGCCCTTATTATCTATTTGCGGTGGGTTTGATCTTATCTTTAGTCACAGTCAAAAAAGGATTAGCGCATGTTGGTCTGAACATCCACCCCGGCATGGAAATCCCGATTGCTATTGGTGTAGGGCTATTGGCAGCGTTTGCGGGGGCTGTTTTAATTCGTCGTCTGCAATTTGATGAACAAGCGGATAAAAACTTCCACTTTACCAATGTAGAAAAAATATTTGGTATCTTAATGATTTTTACCGCTTCAGCGATGGCATTTGCACATGGTTCTAATGATGTTGCTAATGCGGTCGGACCGATGTCGGCAATTATTAGTTTGGTTCAAGAAAATGGTCAATTGGCAGCGAAATCAGCTGTACCAAGTTGGGTATTATTAGTTGGTGCCGTGGGGATCGTCTTAGGTTTAGCCACCCTAGGCTATCAAGTGATTATAACGGTGGGTAAAAAGATCACTGAGCTAACCCCTAGCCGTGGGTTTGCGGCGGAGTTTGCAACCGCTTCAACCGTCGTATTAGCCTCCTATACAGGTTTACCGATTTCTACCACACATACTTTGGTCGGTGCCATTTTAGGCGTAGGCTTTGCACGGGGAATTGCCGCGATTGATATGCGGATTGTGGGTAATATTTTTATGTCGTGGGTTGTTACTTTACCGGCAGGCGCTATACTATCCATACTCTTTTTCTTCATGCTAAAAGGAATGTTTAGTTAAACACGTCCATCCTCTTAGTCTGAAGTATTCAGTAATTGCTTCAAGCAACTAGCTACTCTCTAAAGCTAAAAACTAGAGAGTAGTTAGTTTGTCTCTAACTACATTCTTGATTTCTTCCAAAATCCACTAATAAGTCGACTGCTTTTTAGCAACCTTGTTGTTTTGTCGACAATAAAAGCCTGTTTGATTTGACAGTGTTAAGTTCGGGCGTATAATGTCGACAATCTTCTTGTGAGGGCTGGTTTTAGATGTCAGTTCATCGAGTCTAATCGTGGATTTCTCTATGACAATG
>JBJOOT010000121.1:0-10717 GCA_046051185.1 Pseudomonadota bacterium
ATATCAAAGGCGGTGGCATGATCATTATAGACCAGAAAAATCACATCTGGCTTTTGTTCTTTAATCCAGTCTTTAACGTATTCATAACCTTTAAATACTGGCTGCCAATAGGGCTGATCAGTTTTGCCAAGATCAATGGCTGCACCAATCGCGGGGACATGAGAGGTCGCAACCCCTGCGGTTATTTTTGCCATTATACTTGCTCCTGTTTATACAAATTGCCTTCGGGTGAGCGCCCACCTTCGAGCATCATTTGCGCATAGGCTTCTTGGGTCATGCCAGTCATCGAGGCCGCTGCCACTTGGAAGCTTAAACCGTCGGTGGAGAAAATTTTGGCAAGAAAATAGACATTACCGCCAAGACTCATCATCCAATTATAATCCCGCGCAAGCACTGCCTGTTTTTGTTCTTCGGTCATCGCCCATTCATCTAAATAAGCTCGCTCATTAGCTTTGAATTTCTCGCGATTGGCTGCTTTCATTAAAGAAAGGGCAAACTGATTCAGATGATAGCCTTTAAAGGCCATATCAGGGTCGAAAATAGTCGTCCCCGGAATATCATCATACGGCTTGGCTTGGCGGCTCATAGTAACCCTACCTCTTGTAAGCGAGCATCTAAACGCGGGAACACATGACGCGTATTCAATTCAAAAACCTTGCGCTTGTCTTCTGCACTTAATTGGCTGCCGTCGATATAGCGCTTGGTATCATCAAAATAATGACCGGTTTGTGGGTCGATTCCACGTACTGCACCAATCATCTCGGAAGCAAACAGAATATTATCAGTTGGCACAACTTCAAACAGTAAATCAATGCCTTCTTGATGATAGACGCAAGTATCAAAATAAATGTGATCTTTAATAATCTCATTCAGAGGCGGCAGTTTCATCATATCTGCCAAGCCACGGAAACGCCCCCAATGATAAGGAACTGCTCCGCCGCCATGAGGGATAATCAATTTTAATTCGGGGAAATCCTTAAATAGGGTTTTCGCCATCATATAATGTTGGAAGGCGGTGGTGTCGGCACTGAGATAATGCGAGCCAGTGGTATCAAAACAAGGGTGGCAAGAAGCACTGACATGAATCATGGCAGGTACATTCAGCTCACACATTTTTTCATAAATCGGATACCAATACGGATCATCCATACGAGGTGCTGTCCAATGCCCACCGGAAGGGTCAGGGCTTAAATTGCAGCCCACAAAGCCAAGTTCTAATACACAACGCTCTAGTTCTTTCGCGCTGGCTTTCATATCGGCATTGGGGGATTGTGGTAATTGCGCAGCCCCAATAAAGTTCTGCGGATAGAGATTAGTAATGCGATAAATCAGATCATTACAATGCTCAGTCCAAAACTTACTGGTGGATTGATTACCAATATGATGCCCCATCCAACTAGCACGCGGCGAAAAGATGGCGACATCTGTGCCACGCTCCCGCTGTAATTTAAGCTGTGCACCTTCGAGACTATCACGAATCTGATCATCGCTAATATTGATGACCCCTTTGACATGCTCAAATAGAGGATCTGCTTTGACCTCTTTTTTCTGTTGATCGCGATAATCGCCTAGCTCATCAGGGGCGGTCGTATAGTGGCCGTGGCAATCAATAATTAATAGCTTACTCATGCTAAATCCTCCAAGCACGGGTGGGTTGTAAGCTTAGCCGTCTTAAGGCAATCTTGTCTGTACATCAGCTAAACTCCTCCTAAAAGTTGATGAGATGATTTTAGGTAGTTTTAAGGCCGATACCCATGCCTAAAATCGGTATGCACTTGTACTTTTTGCATATCATGGCAATAGCTCAATACCCAAGCCTTTGACCAGCCATGCAAACAATAAAAAACAGATAAGCGTCAGAAAAATACAGGCAACTAAGGTCAGCCAAAATCCCAGTCGATTGAGGAGCAGGGGGAACACTAAAAACATCGGCAGGGTCGGGATGACATACCAAAAAGTATACCAAGCATGATTAGCAATGCTGGTATAGGGTTGCTTTTCCACATAAAGCCAAATCAAGACTAACACGGTCACTAAAGGCAGAGCTGCAATCAGGCTACCCAATTTATCATTGAGCTTGGCTGCTTCAGAAATCAACACCACGAGAGCCGCAGTGATTAAGTATTTGATAATAATCCAAGTCAAAGTAGGCAGCCTAGGAACAAAGTGTTGTCAAGACCCTTGGTGCGCTTAACTCCATTGAATGAATAGAGTCAATTTCAAGTGTTAAATCAAGCGCTAAAGCAAATTAAATTGTAAGCGATTGCTATTTTCTGCGTCGAGTCAAATCTTTAAGCTTAGGCTGCTAAGTAATGGCTAGAACTTAGCAGCCTTGAGATGTATAGCGAAATATTTAGCTTTAGCCTAAATCTTCCAAACGTTCAAAATATTTAAAGCCTGCAGCCTCTAAACCGGGGCGCATATTATACATATCCAAACCTAAAATGCCGGAGGCGAGTTTAGCGCGTTTTTCTCCTTCAAAGGCTTCACGTTTTTGGGCTGCTGCTAAAGTCTTAGCGGCTTGCAAACGAGGCACCACACAAACCCCATCATCATCCGCCACGATCACATCACCGGGCATAATCAATTGGCCTGCACATACAATCGGCACATTGACTGAACCGAGGGTATTTTTTACGGTGCCTTTAATCGAAATCGCTTTCGACCAAACCGGGAAATTCATCTCGGTCAGATCCCGTACATCGCGTACTCCCGCATCAATGATCAAACCACGTACTCCGCGCGCTTGTGCCGAAGTAGCTAATAAATCACCGAAATAGCCGTCTGTACAAGGTGTAGTTGTACCCACTACTAAAATATCACCGGGCTTACAGAGTTCAATAGCGACATGGATCATCCAATTGTCACCGGGCTGCGCAAGAATCGTTATTGCACTGCCTGCAATGCGTGCACCGGAGTAAATGGGGCGGATATTCGGGTTTAGATTGCCAATCCGGCCTTGAGCTTCGTGTACGGTCGCCGCACCGAGTTTAGCTAGGCCATCAATCGTAGCGGCCTCAGCGCGATCAATATGTTTAACCGCAACACCTTGAACAGTATGAGTGATCATGACTCCTCCTTTATGAATCGGGTACTCGTTAGACCTGAGCTAACCTATAAGGTCTAGTGTAGGCAGTTTTTTAGTCTATAGACATGGATAAAACAGGGGTGCTTTTGTACTTTTTATTTGTATTACGCTTTGAGACGATTGGGTTTTATTGACTAGCGCAATTTGCTTAAGCTGGCTTCAGTTTCTTTAATCAAATACTCCATCCGTATTTTTTCTTCTTCACGAGTTTCGAGATCATATTGGTTTTGTAATCGGGCAAGCTTATCCATTAGACGTTGCTGGCGTTCAATCTGTAGTTTTTGTAAAGGGGCTAAGCCTTGCTGTGGTAAGGGTTTGGGTAAATTGGGGAGTTCCGTGCTTTGTAATAAGCGCCGATAGTTGTCAGGGTATGCTGCTACTTGACTAAAGTCTAAAGGAATCACAAAGCGCAAACGCGGCGGTAGCTCAAGCTTAGTCAGTAATAGGGGAATCACTGGCCAAGTTACGCCTAAAAAAGGGCTATAGCTATCAGGCTTTATTTAATGAAGCTTCAGCCCACCCAATTCCATAGTTGAGAACTGGGTGAGTGCATAGATTTCGATTTAAGCTGGAAACCCATACAAACGTGCTGGATTATCCACCAGAATTTTCTTCTGAACAGACGCATCTCGCGCAATCAAGGGGACTAAATCCAATAAATCTGCATCATTGGGCATATACTTTTTAATATTCGGATGTGGGTAGTCGGTGCCCCATAAAATCCGATCGGGTGCGATTTCAATAAATCCTTGGGCAAAGGGTACTGCGTCATAGAAGGGTGGCCCCATCGAAATACGCTCAGAGCCACAGACTTTCATCCACCAGTTATCGCGCTGCATCCGCTCTAAGAGGATTTTATAAGCATGTTGACCCACCCCTTCTGTGGTGGGCACGCGCCCCATGTGATCGACGACAATATCCATTTTGATAGCGTCAAAAAATTCGGCATAGCTAATGACATCTTCGGCATTCACATGAATGACTAAATGCCAGCCTAAGGGTCTGACTCGCTCCAAAACGGTTTTCATACTCTCTAGATTCGGTGCACCCCCTAAGTGTTTAACAAAGTTAAAACGGACACCGCGCACCCCGCCATCATGTAAATCTTGAAAATCGTTTTCGCTGAAACTGTCATTGGCGATACATACCCCACGATAAGCTCCATGACTGGATTTGATCGCATCGAGCATGGCGCGATTATCGGTACCGTGGCAGCTAGCTTGCACTAAAACTGCACGTTCAATACCCAGTTTATCGTGTAGGCGTTTTAAAGCGTATTTATCCGCATCCGGTGGCCAATAAGAGGCTTTATCGGAATAGGGAAAAATCTCATGCGGGCCAAATACATGGCAGTGGGCATCACAGGATTGAGGGGGCGCTTTATACAGCGGGGTACGGGTGTTATTATCCGGTGGCATACAGCTTGGCTTGCTCATACACTCTCCTCCAATAAAATAAATGGTTTAGACAATCACATACACTTCGCCACGACTCAAAAGCCGTGCCGTGCGCAAGAGTCCAGCTTTAATCACCTGTCCCTTAGCATCCTGTTCTAACTCAACAGAAAACTCACCAGACGGGTGTTCAACTGATAAATGTTTAGGATTACCCTCAGGAATGACAGCAATATCAGCGGCAACAGAGTTTGGTAAAATACAAGCGGTTGCTACAGATACTGCTCCTAAAACACCGATGGCATCATGGCAAGTATGGGGAATAAAGGTGCGGGTACTGATATTCCCACCATGTTGGGGAGGGGCAATCAATGTCATTTTGGGGACAACTTTTTTGCTGACATCCCCTAAATTCATTAAGGGGCCAAGTTTGAGGCGTAATGCTTCAAGTTTAGCGCGAAATTCTGTATCACGGCTGAGTTCAGCGCAGGTTTCATAGCCGGTCTTACCGAGGTCTTTAGCATTAATCACGACCACAGGCATCCCATTATCAATACAAGTGACTGGAATACCGTCGATGATGTCTTTAGTATTGCCCGTTGGTAATAGCGAACCACAAATCGAACCGGCTACATCGAGATAATTGCAAATCACCGGCGCTGAAGTACCGGGAGCACCATCAATTTTAGCCTTACCTTCATACGTCACTTTGCCATTCGGAGTTTGGATGGTGAGTTCACACAGACTTTCGCTATTGAGCATATATACCCGCACAGTGGTTGTCTCACCTTGTACGGGAATCAAGCCCGCTTCAATCGCAAATGGCCCCACTCCCGCTAAAATATTGCCGCAATTGGGCGTCGTATCGACGCGATTCTCACCCACCACGACTTGTACAAACAGGAAATCGACATCAGCATCAGGGCGAGCCGAACGACTCACAACCGCAACTTTGCTAGTTAAGGGATGCGCACCGCCTAAACCATCAATTTGGCGAGCTTCACGCCCCACGGCAGAGAGAATGATTTGATCGCGCTCAGTCGGATCGCTGGGTAAATCACTCGCTAAAAAGTATAAACCTTTCGAGCTGCCACCACGGAATTGCATAAAGGGAATTGCGAGTTGCATGGGTCTTTCCTGTCTAGCCGAATAAAAGGGGTAAAGTGTGAGTATCGGCTGGTCCGCCCGCTCCTCACGCCTTACCAATGACCACAGTCTAAAAGGAAGTGCGAAGCTTGAACATGCAAAAAATACTTGTGTACTGGTATTTTTAAGTGATTTCAATCTCACGGTATCTTGCCGTGTTTTGTGAAAAATTCACCTGAACTTTTTTAGTGAACTAAAGGACTTAGTGATCATTGGAGTCAGTCCATTGAAGTATTAATTTAGGTATTTAGGAGCTTGAGATGGGTTACAACTTAAATGAACGTTTAATCATCGTTTTAACACATTCTTGGAAAGCACAGGCGGCTGTTTTTGCAATCTTATGTATCACCCTTGGCACTTTCCTGTTGGTAAAGCAAATCGCAGCTAGTTTAGCGCAATCGGTAGTAATCAGTGAGGTTGCTCAAACGGCCAGCGTCTTTCATGTAGAGTGGGTGGCGACAGTGGTTGTATTATTTGCGATGTTAGTGGGTTTTAGTGAGATTTTTCAGCGGGAATGGCGTCGAATTGCACAAGGCTAAGTGAGGTTTGCCCTCACTTAATCAGGGCAAACCAGCCGATTAGCAAATCACCGCTAAGGTCATTTAAGGTCGTTAACTATGGCACTATCGTCATAAATAGATAAGTTAAAAATAACACGACATGGACTGCGCCCTGCATGACCGTTACCCGCCCAGTGCTCATCGACAGTGAAGCGATAAATAAAGATAAGATCAATAAGACAATGGATTTATTGTCAAGCCCAAGGACGAGGGTCATATCCATCGCAATGGCAACAACGGCGACCACCGGAATTGTCAAGCCAATGGTAGCCAAGGCTAAACCCAGCGCGAGATTCAGACTGGTTTGTAGTTGGTTATTCGCCGCCGCTCGTAATGAGGCATAGCCTTCGGGTGTTAAAACAATCGCAGCGATAATAATACCGACCAAAGCTTCGGGTGCACCGAGAGCTTGCACCCCGTCTTTTACTACCGGTGAGAGTAATTTAGCAGACAAGACAACTGCCACTAATGACACTTCAATCACTGTCACCGAGTGCTAAGACTAATGATTTTAGCGTGATGGACGGCGGCCATCACACTAATAATTAACCCCAAAGCCAGTCCTAAGCTATACCAGACAGTCAGTTCAAAGCCTAGCCATTTTGACATCCACCTCTCCGTGAACGAAGAGGATTCCTTAGTACAGCCGTCCATGTCCGAACGGGAGGAAGATGCTATTCCCCTTACTTCACCCTGTCCCCGTGTACACACTAGACAGGAGCAATTAGGCAGCAGCAGCCTAACCAACGGAAACTATTTTAACACTCATCGGCTCACGCCGATAGCCTTTTTTGATGCGGGAATAGTCGGCTTGCCTATCAGCCTATAGTTGGGTCAGTAAAATTCATCAAATAGTTCAGCGAGATGCAAAGAAAGTGCTACTCGCTGATTGTTAAGATTGAGGCAGGCTAAAACTTGTTTCTGGAGTGAAACAAGCCTTGGTGTTAAATTTATAAAAGGTCGCTAGCTTGCCACCACAGTTGTTTTACCATCAGAGAAATTAAAATGTTCGAGATTGATTCCAATTCTATTTGGCCGACTGGCTATTTAATCAACCCTATGCCCGAATCGATTGCTGACCGCTATCTACACGATTTTGATGGTGTGCCCTCGTCGATTGTTAGTGATTGTTTAGGGCGTAATGTGGGCGCGTTAGGTGTAAAACCTTATCACGGTTTCAAACACATGTGCGGTACTGCAGTGACTGTGCGAGTACGTCCGGGGGATAATTTAATGCTATTGAAAGCTTTAGAAATGGCACGTCCTAATGATGTTTTAGTGGTGGATGGGGGCGGTGATACCAGCCGAGCGATTGTGGGTGGCATTATGCGAGCAATGGCTATAAAAGCAGGGGTCGCGGGTATGGTAATCAATGGCGCGATTCGTGATCGTGAGGATTGGGCGCAAGGAGACCTGCCTGTCTATGCCTTGGCTTGTGTGCATCGAGGCCCTAGTACCGATGCCACCGGAGAAATCAATGTACCGGTAGCTTGTGCAGGTTTAGTAGTGAACCCCGGTGACTTGATTATCGGTGATGCCGATGGCGTGGTTGCGGTTTGCCCGAGTAACTTAGATCGCTTGTTGGTACAGTGCAGAAATTTGTTGGATCGGGAAAAAACGATCATGGCGCAAATTGCTGATGGTAGCTTGCCCAAAGCTCGGTTTGATGCCCTGCTTAGAAGTAAAGGTTGCCCGATTTAAAAGCAAGCTTAACCATAGCTTGGGCTAGTATTTTGATGCTGCCCGCCGACTTAACTGCCTAAGTCAGCGGGTGCAGGTTTACTCATTCAAGCTCATGTTAACACTTGAAAGCTCGCCTCTAAGCGTATATCTAAACAGGAAGCACCTAGCTTTATTCGATATTCCCCCTGATCAACGCACCAGCTTTGTGTCGTGACCGACCATGAAGCTAAATCGCGCTCAGTCAGCTTAAAGCTTAACGTCTGGGTTTCCTGCGGTTGTAACAGCTTGGTTTTCGCAAAGCCCCGCAGTTCATAACTGGGTTTGTCCATTGAGTGTGTTGGGGCGGATAAATACAGTTGTACCACTTCTTTACCGGCAACAGCACCCGTATTCGTGATGGTGACTGTCAAACTTAGCTCTGTTTCAAAGTTTGGATGGCTGAGTTGCAGTTGGCTATAGCTGAATTGGGTATAAGATAGACCAAAGCCAAACGGGTAGGCGACCGCTTTATGCTGGGTACAATAATAGCGATAACCAACGTAAATACCCTCTTGATAGACCACTTGTGAATCCCAACCCTTAGAGAGTGGCCCCAAAAAATGTTCTTTTGCATGCGGGAGGCGCTCCCCTGGAAAATAAGCTGCGGAGGAGACATCAGCATAATCTAAGCTAAACGAGGTTGGGAGCTTGCCAGAAGGATTGACACTGCCCGCTAATACGGCAGTGACCGCATGTCCTGCTTCTTGTCCACCTTGCCAAGCCAGCACTAGCGCATCCACTTGATCGCGCCAACTGGCGGTTTCAATCACATTACCAATATTCAAGACCAGCACGACTTTTTTACCGGCTGCATGATAGGCTTCTGCCACCGTTTTAAGCATGGTTTGTTCAGTGTTCGTCAAATAATAATCATCGGCTAACTCACGGTCTTGGAATTCACCAGCGTTGCGCCCTAAGGTAATTAGGCCTAAATCGGACTCAGCCGCAAATTGTTCGGCAATGCTTACATCCAAAGGCATTTCTGGTAGGGGTGGACGCAATTCAAAGAAGTATTTTTTAGGGGGCTGCTTGGCTTGTTCGGCAGTGATATAGGGAATGTAAAGCTGTTCTAAAGCCGCATTTACTTCAAAGCCTGCGGCTTGCAAGCCTTCGACTAAAGAGATGGTATAAGCTTTATTCACATCACCACTACCCGTACCCCCTGCAATAAAATGATATGAACCCACTCCAAAGACAGCAATTTTGGTTTTTGCTGGCAGTGGTAAAGCTTGGGCGTTTTTTAATAGAACAATACCTTCAGTCGCTGCTTGCTTAGCTATTTGCGCATGAGCTATTAAATCTGGCTGCTCAGAATAAGCATAATTATGTGCCACTGGAGTTTTGAGTAATAAAGCAAAAAAGCGGCGTAAATTGGTATCCAGTACAGTTTCGGCTAAGCGTCCTTCTTGTACCGCTTTAAGTAATGCAGCTTTTTGCTCGGGTGTGCCGGGCATGAGTAGATCATTTCCCGCTTGCATTTGTGCTACAACATCTTCACCTGCAAACCAATCGGACATGACTAAGCCTTCGAATCCCCACTCATCACGTAAGACGGTTTGTAATAACCACTGATGCTGCGAGGCCGGTATGCCATTAATTTGATTATAAGCCGTCATCACTGTCCACGGCTGAGACTCTTTAACGGCAATTTCAAAGCCCCGTAAATACAATTCACGCAAGCTGCGCTCATTGACTAAAGTATTGATCAGCATGCGATTAGTTTCTTGATTATTGGCGGCAAAATGCTTAATTGAAGCTCCCACACCGGCTGCTTGTAGTCCTTGAACCACTGCAGCAGCCATTTTGCCGCTCAGTAACGGGTCTTCGGAATAATATTCAAAATTACGTCCACCCAGTGGATTCCGCTGCAGATTCATGCCGGGCATTAGCATTATATCAATGCCATATTCACGCGCTTCTACGCCTATAGCCTGCCCAACACAGGTCACTAATTCGGTATCCCAACTAGAGGCTAATAAACTCGCAATCGGGAAAGCTGTGCAATAATAACTGCGTTCAGAGCCTAGGCGTTTGGGTTCGATTCTAACTCCGGCGGGGCCATCCGATAAAATCATCGAAGGTAGATCAAGCTCAGGAATAGGATAGGTGCTACCCGCAGCACCCGGTACTTTTTCCGCTTGTTGTACATTAAACGCACCTGGTAGGTGAATCCCCATCCCTACGAGAAGGGCTACTTTTTGCTCAAGGGATAAAGCAGCTAACCACGCTTGAATGCGTTCTTGCTCTGACATGACTGATTCCTCTGGGATACTAAGATGCTAACTGAGTTTTAAGTATAGTCAGTCAAGTATGCCAAATGGTGTGCAGTTCTGCAGTGAGTGCACGGCAGTAGATAATTGACGAGACTACGCTTTGTTCGGTTGTGGTTTCCTTAGATACAGCTCAAATAATTCGGGTCTTAAGCTAAAACGTAAAATCATTTCGACGACTTGTTTTTTTAAAGAGGCTTGGCCAGTTTTGGTAAACAGCTGTTTACCAAAACTTAAGGTGAAAGTGGCTTCATTGGCTACATTAAAAAAGCTCAAAGCGCTAATTTGCCAATGTAGCTCCAATGCGGTGATCCCTTCTCGAAAGAGTTTTTGTTCTAAACCGCGTGCATAAATGCGTTCAAGGCGTTCAATGACGGGGTGGTTGAGGGTGTGAATCAGTGGGGCGTGTTTTAAATAATCCCCGTGATGAATATTCTCAATCATGACCAAACGAATGAAATCGGGGTGACGTCGATGGTGATCAAAAGTAAACTCAACAAGCTTTTTTAAAGCAACTAGGGGTTCTAAATGTTCTAG
>JBJOOT010000122.1:0-10693 GCA_046051185.1 Pseudomonadota bacterium
ACTCGCATCATCAGCGCGGCGCTCTGCCATCGAGCAATGTTCACCGAGGGCTTGCATATCGGCCAGGCTATAACTGAAATTAGCCACCGTTCCCCCCATTAAAATATGCCGAATGGCGCGATGGACTAATAAGTCAGGATAGCGACGAATCGGTGAAGTGAAATGTGCATAATCCTCATGGGCTAAACCAAAATGGCCGGTTTCTGCATCAGGGCTGTATTGCGCTTGTGATTGTGAGCGTAATAGTACGGTTTGAATCAAATGGAAGTCAGCACGCCCCTGCACTTGTTGTAAAACTCGTGCATAATCAGCCGGTTCTGGTTCCATACCACCGCCTAAAGACAAGCCGACACCCGCTAAAAAGGCACGCAAATCTTCGAGTTTTTCCGTGGAGGGCGGGGCATGGACTCGATGCAAAGCGGGAATTTCATGCTCTTTTAGGAAGCGTGCTGAGCAAACATTAGCGAGGATCATACATTCCTCAATGATCTTGTGGGCATCATTGCGCACACTCGGCTCAATCGCATCGATTTTACGATCGTCCCCAAAAATGATTTTGGTCTCGATGGTTTCAAAATCAATCGTGCCGCGCTCCATGCGTGCATGATTGAGGGTGTGATACAAAGCATATAGGTTGTCTAAATGCGGCACTAAGTCGGCATATTGTTGGCGCATCGCTGCATCATGCTCAACGACCATCGCCGCGACTTGATCATAAGTCAGGCGTGCGGCAGAGTTCATCACCGCTTGTTTGAAGGCATAGTTCAATACATTGCCTGCATCATCGAGGCGAATCTCGCAGAGCATACACAAGCGATCCACCTGTGGATTGAGCGAACATAAGCCATTGGATAAAATCTCTGGCAGCATGGGAATCACTTTGCCGGGGAAGTAAACCGAGGTACCGCGCAAAGTTGCTTCTTTATCTAAGGCTGTGCTGGGTTTCACATAATGCGAAACGTCGGCAATCGCTACCAATAAGCGCCAGTGATCGGCTTCACGGCTACAAAAAACCGCATCGTCAAAGTCTTTCGCATCCGCACCATCAATCGTCATCAGCGGCAAATGGCGTAAGTCTTCACGGCCTTGTTTCGCTCGTTCAGGGACTTCATAACCAAAGCGGTCAGCTTCTTCCGTAACGGCTGGCGGCCATTCAAACGGCAATTCATGGCTACGAATAGCAATATCAATTTCCATCCCTGGTGCCATGTGATCACCTAAGACTTCAACGATTTTACCGATGGGGCGTGAGCGCTTGGTGGGGTGCTCAATGATGGCTGCAACAACAATTTGCCCCGGTTTGGCTGCCTGTAATTGATCGGGTGGAATCAAAATTTCTTGCGTTAAGCGCTTATTATCCGGTACGACAAAAGCAATCCCTGACTCCACCAATAAACGCCCAACCACTTGTTCTGTGGCGCGCTCTAAGACCTCAACGATAGCACCTTCGCGCCGCCCTTTGGGGTCTAAACCGCGCACACTAGCGAGCACACGATCCCCGTGCATCACGCTATCCATTTGCTTAGCGTGTAGGAACAGGTCTGGCGAGCCATCATCAGGGATTAAAAAGCCAAAGCCATCAGGATGCCCCATCACTCGACCTGAGATTAAATCAGCGCGAGCAACCGGCACATATTGGCGACGGCGGTTAAACAAAATTTGCCCATCACGCTCCATTGCCCATAAACGCTTACGAAGGGCATCAATATCGACTTCTTCGGATAAGTCTAAAGCAGCCGCTAAGCTTGGAAAATCTAAAGGATGGGGGCTTTCAGTTAATAATTGTAAAATGACTTCGCGGCTGGGAATGGGGTTATCGTATTTTTCAGCCTCGCGTTCGAGATAGGGATCTTTTAATTTCAACAGAATTCCTTGTTTTAATGTTTGTGATTTTTAGGGGGGTAGGATAACAAATCGGCCGAATTTTTGTTTGACAAAAAAACATAGGCTCGGTATTCTGCCCCGCACTTGAGACATTACTCTCTTTGCCGAAGTGGCGGAATTGGTAGACGCGCTAGTTTCAGGTATTAGTGGGGCGACCCGTGGAAGTTCGAGTCTTCTCTTCGGCACTATATAATAATCTAGATTAATCTAGCAAATACATAAAGCCTTGAAATCTAACGGTTTCAGGGCTTTTTTGTGTCTAGATATAATTCAATCCAGCATTAAGCAGTTATAGTCGATAAAGCGGTTCGTGTATTAGCTATATTATGATGGATTTCATTTTTGAGCCGCTCAAGTATCTTGGGCACTTCAGTTTGCCAAGCAGCTGGCCATTGGACTTGATCCAAACTGAAATGCAAAGGGTCTGCTCCCCAAGAGGCATCGAGTGGTAATTCATGAATAGCAAATTCTCCATTATCAAACGGTAAGCCGCTGGCTTGACGCTTCATAGTGAGATGTTCACGTATACCTTTGGCTGCATTTACTAAAGAGCGGTGATGGCAGTAAGGGTTATTACCACGTTTGTCAAAGAAAACATGCGCTGTCCAGTTACAAGCGCCACGGCATAATTCAGCAAAGTCACAAGTCTTACAGAAACCCCACAAATGCGCCGTGGCGGCTTCTGTGCCAGCACTTAAGTTAAAGGTTAATGCCTCACGTTCTGTGAGTATTTCTGCTAGAGAATAATCACGGATATTACCCCCTGAATAAGCCGAGGTAGGTAAAGACGGACAGGCTTTGATAATCCCATCTGCTTCAATACCAATAGTTGCTAAACCTGCAGAACATCCCCGCCAAAAAGCCCATTCGTTATTTTCACGCCCAAAGCTACGCAGCAGGCGGTCATAAGGGCCGTAATAACCAAAGTTATTACCCGGTTGGACGATTAAGCCTTCATGATGGCCACGCTGAGCAAGATACGCGAGTAACGGATGGAAGCTTAGTAATTCAGCGGGTTGTAACAGGATCTCTGAATTATCTGCCGCATTTCCCATCGGCACAGTCATTTGGATTTGCCAAGCTTGAGCACCCGCCTTGAGCAAAGCGGCGTAGATTAAAGGAAATTCAGGGGCAGACAGACGGTTGACTTGAGTATTCGCTCCAAAAGGTAGACCTACTGTACGTAAATGCTGCATGGTATTAAAAGCTTGGCGCCATGAGTCGAGTTTGCCACGCAATTTGTCATGAGTCGCTTTCATTCCATCGATGGAAACCGAAATCTGATTGATTCCTGCCGCTTGCATGCGTTCGGCAGTGGTCAGGCTAATGCCATAACCACCGGTAGTCATCGAGCAAATCATGCCCGCTTTTACAATCTCGCGAGCTAGCTCTAACCAATCTTTGCGTAGGTAAGCTTCACCACCAATCAGCGTTACTTCGGTAATCCCTGCCTCTGCCATCTGATGTACTAAATCTAAAGCTTCAGCGGTACTCAATTCATGCGTGCGAGCCTCACCTGCTCGTGAGCCGCAGTGAGTACAGGCGAGATTACATTTTAAGGTAATCTCCCAAACCGCATAGCATTTGCGTTGGCGTGGCCGATAAGATTGAGAAGAGGACAGTGCAGTTTCCATGAGCGATCTCAGTTATTATTGGTTATTGTGATTGATTCAAAGCCTCAGGCGATTGATGTGTCTATTGGCTAGACTCTATCATTGAACCATAAACAGGCTGCGCTCCACCACCACCATTCCACGGATCGGGTTCAATAACCACACCATAAACCGGTTGGATCGTTGGGCCATCAATTGGCTTAGGATCAATTACCGCGCCATAGACAGGTTGGACGATACCCGGATCGGGGTCAATCACTACTCCATAGACCGGTTGAATAATCGGATCAGGGATCGGATTGGGTTTAGGGGTTGGTGTAGGTTGGGGTTTACTCGGATTGTCTTTCAATTGAGCTAATAATTGCATCAGCAATTGTAAAATGAAAGCTTGGACTGAATTACCTCCTAGCGGTGGATTACATCCATTAAATTGATCTAAACGTTGCCGAGCTTGCAGGGTTTGGTTTTGTGTATTGGGTTGACGGGGTAGAATCGTGTTTTGCCCGCGTCGTGTTTGAATATCCATTTCTTACCTCATTTGAATGAATGAACTAGTTGATCACTCGTCAGTTTTTATATGGGACTAGTATAGGCAGAGTCTGTGAGTCAGCTCTCTGAACATCTGTTTAAAGGTGAGACTTAGCGGATAATAGGTGCAGGCCGCATCAGCTAAACCAGTAAGTTTTAAACAGGTAATGTCCGCTAACCGACAAACCTGCTAAGATTCGTTTTTTGTTTGGTTTAGGCTTGCAAACCCTATGGATAAGTTTATCCGCGTGCGTGGAGCGCGTACGCATAACCTAAAAAATATTGATGTGGATCTACCCCGTGACAAATTAATTGTTATCACGGGTTTATCAGGTTCGGGCAAGTCTTCGTTGGCCTTTGATACGATTTTTGCAGAGGGTCAGCGCCGCTATGTGGAATCACTGTCTGCCTATGCCCGTCAATTTTTATCGATGATGGACAAACCTGATCTCGATCATATTGAGGGCTTATCACCGGCTATTTCTATTGAACAAAAAACAACCTCTCACAATCCGCGCTCAACGGTGGGTACGATTACGGAGATTCATGATTATTTGCGTCTCTTGTTTGCGCGGGCAGGTGTGCCGCGTTGCCCAAACCATCATGTTGATCTACAAGTCCAAACTGTTAGTCAAATGGTGGATCAAGTGCTGGCTTTGCCTACGGACAGCCGTTTAATGCTGTTAGCTCCTGTGGTTAGGGAGCGTAAAGGTGAACATATACAGCTGTTTGAGTCTTTACGTTTGCAGGGTTTTTTGCGGGTGCGGATTGATGGGCAAGTCTATGATTTAGAAGCCCTACCTAAATTAGAGCTACGTAAAAAACATACGATTGAAGTGGTAGTCGATCGTTTTAAAGTCCGTGAAGATTTACAACTGCGCTTAGCGGAATCCTTTGAAACCGCCTTGAAATTATCTGAAGGCTTAGCGGTGGTTGCTTCAATGGAGGCAGGGGACAACTTAGAACTGACCTTTTCCGCCAATTATGCTTGTCCGCATTGTGGCTGGTCATTACCCGAATTAGAGCCACGTCTATTTTCGTTTAATGCACCGCAAGGCGCTTGTGCTAGCTGCGATGGTTTGGGGGTAAAGCAGTATTTTGATCCTGAGCGCGTGATTCAAAATGAGAATTTAAGCGTCGCTCATGGAGCTGTGCGTGGTTGGGATCAACGCAATGCGTATTATTTCCAAATGATGACTTCATTAGCGGATTATTATGGTTTTGATGTAAGCGTTCCGTGGAAAGAGCTGACGGAAACTATTCGAAAAATTATTTTGTATGGCAGTGGTCAGGATAAAGTTGAATTTACTTATGTGGGGCAAAAAGGACAAGTCTATCAACGTAGTCATGAGTTTGAAGGCGTCATTAATAATCTAGAGCGCCGTTATCGGGATACTGATTCGAATATGGTACGGGAAGAGTTAGCCAAGTATTTATCGAGTCAGCCTTGCCCTGATTGCAAAGGTACACGTTTAAATGAACAAGCTCGTAATGTGTTAGTGGCCGAAAAGAATTTACCGAGTTTGAGTTTATTGCCAATTGGCGAGGCACATACTTTTTTCCGTGATTTAAGTTTGCCCGGTACGCAGGGTAAAATTGCCGAAAAAATTATTCGAGAGATTAGTTTACGTTTAGAATTTTTAGTAAATGTGGGCTTGGATTATTTAAGTTTAAGTCGCAGTGCAGAAACTTTATCGGGTGGTGAAGCTCAGCGAATTCGTTTAGCTTCACAAATCGGTGCCGGTTTAGTGGGCGTGATGTATGTACTCGATGAGCCTTCGATTGGTTTACATCAACGCGATAATGATCGCCTGTTGCGTACTTTATTTCGCTTACGTGATTTAGGTAATACCGTAATTGTGGTTGAGCATGATGAAGATGCGATTCGCAGTGCGGATTTTGTCTTAGATATTGGCCCTGGAGCAGGGGTGCATGGTGGGCAAATTATCGCTCAAGGTAAGCCATTCGAGGTAGCGGAAACCCCTGAGTCGATTACGGGGCAATTTTTATGTGGCCAACGCCGCATTGATCTTCCTAAACAGCGGACACCTGTGAATCCCGAGCGTTTAATTAAATTGATCGGTGCGACGGGTAATAATCTACAAAATGTGAGTTTAGAGATTCCTTTAGGTTTATTAACTTGTATTACTGGAGTTTCAGGTTCTGGGAAGTCGACTTTAATTAATCGCACACTCTACCCGTATTTAGCGCGTTATTTACATGATAGTAGTGTAGAAGTTGCACCAGTTAAAACCGTAGAGGGGGTCGAGCATATCGATAAAATTATTGATATTGATCAAAGCCCTATTGGGCGTACACCGCGTTCTAATCCAGCAACCTATACTGGTGTATTTACAGCGATTCGCGATATTTTTGCTGCAACGCAGGAAGCTCGCTCACGTGGTTATCAGGCTGGACGCTTTTCGTTTAATGTTAAAGGTGGGCGTTGTGAAGCTTGTGCGGGTGATGGCGTGATTAAAGTTGAAATGCATTTTTTGCCAGATGTGTATGTGACTTGTGAAGTTTGCCAAGGTAAGCGCTATAACCGTGAAACTTTAGATATTCGCTATAAAGGCAAAAATATTAGTGAAGTCTTGGCCATGACAGTGGAGGATGCTTGTGAGTTTTTTGCGGCCGTGCCTACGATTTATATTAAGCTAAAAACTTTAATGGATGTTGGTCTGTCGTATATTACACTCGGCCAAAATGCCACAACCTTGTCAGGTGGGGAGGCACAGCGCGTTAAATTAGCTAAAGAACTCTCTAAACGCGAAACCGGAAAAACGATTTATATTCTTGATGAACCCACGACCGGCTTACATTTTCACGATGTAGATCAGTTATTAAAAGTGCTACATCGCCTAAGGGATGGAGGAAATACGGTGGTGGTTATTGAGCATAATTTAGATGTGATTAAAACCGCTGATTGGGTCGTCGATTTAGGTCCTGAAGGGGGAAGTCGGGGTGGGAAAATTATTGCTGTAGGTACGCCGGAACAGGTTGCAGCTACTAAAGGCTCATTTACAGGGGCGTTTTTAAAGCGAATGTTGTAGAGTTTCACCTTAGTTAAATAAATACACATTTTCATCGGTTTTATCAGGGGCTATCATGTTCAATAAAACGCTTTTAATCCTTCTTGGTATGAGTCTATTGGCTCAACCTTGTTTAGCAAGGACAGACAGGGAAGAACCTGTGTGTGCAAACTTAAATGGCAAAGTGGTACAGGTAACAATGAATATGACTTTGCCTGCAGCTTGTACACTGACGGATACCCGTTTTGTATTTGAAAATGTACAGAATGCTATTTTAGACCTAAATGGAGCGACCTTAATTAGTTCTGGTTTTTCTACTGCTATTATGTTTACGACAACTGATCCACAGAATCCAACTCGTAATGTGGGAGTGAAAAATGGCATTATTCGTGGCTATGGCACAGCATTATATGTGCATCGGGCGTTAAGTAATACCGACTTACAAGCGTTACGCACGAATCCACAGGCTTATTATCCGTATATTCAAAAAACGGCAACAAGCGGTGTCACGATTGAGAATATGAGTTTTCTAAATCCGAAAGGCACAGCGGTTTATGTTTGGGTTGGCAATAGCAAAGTGATTTTAAGAAAAAGCCGCATTACTGCTGCACAAGGCCCCGCCGTTTATTTAGATACCGGCTCATTCGGACATATTATTGCAAATAATGTGATTATTAATAGTGGTTTTCTTGATCCACAAGGAATTCCCAAACAAGGTCGTGGTATGCGTGAGGCGATTGCTGTGGATGGAAGTTATGATAATCGCATTAATCGTAACACGTTAACGGGCAATGCACGGGGCGGTATCCATTTGTATTCCAATTGCGGGGAAAAGGTGAGTACTGATCCCAATTATGTGCCACGGATTTTTGACGCAGAGCGTAATTTAATTCGTAATAATTTGATTCAAAATAATGGTGCAGGTGGAGCTGTCGAGATTGGTAAGCGGGTCGATTGGAATTTAGAAAGTTGGGATTGTGCCAAACCGGTGTATGCTAGTTTTTTGACGTTCAAACACTATTGGGATAATTCAGGTTATAACCGTGTTGAGGCTAATCGCGGCAATGGTGTGATCAATGTTCGTACAGACCATAATACCCTAAATGCAAATGCACAAACGGTGGAAGTCGATAGTGTGGTACGGCGCTTAAAAGGGGACGATTTAGTAAATAATAAAGTAAGCCCCTAGGTGGCGGCAGCGACCAAGCGTTGTTTTTCAGTACTAGGAATGAACCTATAGCGGCCTTTTCAATCAAACAGCACAGCTACATATAAAATAAGCAGGCCGCTATGAAGCAAACATTTGTAAGGATTTTTAGACATTCCTATTTCTCACTGGTGATTGCCTTGATCTTATTGGTGTCGATCATTGCACTCGTCGGGCTGGCTGTCTTTTCAATGTTTAACTTTTCAGCAGCTCCACTCTATCCAGCGGGAAGTGCGATTACTGAAGAACAAAGTTTTGAAGAGTATGTACGCCTCGTTTCCTTGACCTTTGAGTTTATGACGACTTTGATTGGCGTTTTGATCGCTGCCTTAGTCCTCATTCTGATTCTATTTGGTATACAAATGTATAGTTGGAGTCAAGATAAGCGTCGTTTAGCTTTATGGCGTGAGACGGGCTTAGTGGTTGAGCGTTTAGAGTTCTTAGCAGGCGATCGCTTACGCTTAAATAATTTAGAATTAGAGTTGAATCGAGCGCAAATGCAGACTTTGCGCGAATTAGTGAGCAAGCGCCAAGCGGATTTACCTCTACATCCAGCGGAGTTACCGGGGGATAATGGTACGCAATTGATTAAGCGCTTACGGGAGGAGTTAGGAGCGCGTTGGTTAGAAAAAACGCTGATTCAAAATCGACGTGGGAAAGGTTATTGGTTGGATATGGATTCAAGCCATATCCATTTACTGACTGAGGATACTGAGCTGCATTAATCAGCACTTCGTTTAATCATCTGTTACGCGAGTACGTTGAAAAGTAATTTGCCAGCCTTCGGCTTTGATTTCCGATAAAGCATCTCGCTCACAATCACGTTTATTTGCACCTTGGCCTGAAACTGTACCAGATCGAAATTCGGGACGTTCAACTTTGCCATACCAATGTGTTTCATTTACTTCACGTTTTGCCCTGAAATCAACCTCACAGCTTAAAGCATAAGCATTAGCTTGCCCACCAAGGAGGATTAAAGCTAACAGGGAATAGATTAATTTTTTCATTATAGCTCTCCAATATTCGCCCATATTCTGTAATAGCGTATTGATTTAAACCTAATCAAGTCGAGATAGCTATCATTATTCGATAACTTAGATTTGTTAGCTGATAACAAAATATTAATTCCTTTAAAAACAATCAGTTATAATTTATATGGTGATTGGTGCAAGTGGCTGTGAAGGGATTATTGAGGGCGTTTAATTAATCCATGTTATTTGGTTTCAAATAAAAATTCGTCATAACTATTGAATAGTTACTAGTTTGATATAGCATAACAAAGAATAGATTTTCATACTGGATTCATCCACCAAGGAAATGAATTAATGAACTTGGTTGGTAACAGCTAAGCGTAGGCTGAATTTTAAATTTTGAATCTAATTTATAAATTAGCTTTTAAATAACTAGTCGCGCTCTGAATTAGCTATTCATGAATCGAGTAAGGAGATTATGATGTTTAAAAAAACCATATTACTGATGTTGACTGCAACCGGCTGTCTGTTAAGTGGTCTAGCCTATGCAACGGATGATGAAAGACATTGGAATAACTCTGAGTATCATGGTAATTCAGGGGGGCATTTTAGTATTCATATCGTCCCACCACCGCCACCGCCTTACCATCAACCTCGTCCTCATTATCAACCTGAGCGTTGCTTAGCAGGCAATCGGGTGGATCAGTTACAAGCTGAGCAAGCCAGTCGGATACATGCAGGTCGTCAAGACGGCGATTTGACCCGTTCAGAGGCCGATATGCTATGGGCGCAGCAAGAGCAAATTGCTAGCATGGAGCGACGGATGCGTCAGGATGGTTGCTTAACAGTCAGTGAGCGGAATGATTTGATTGCTCGCCTTGAGCAAGCCAGTCGTAATATTTGGCGTGAGCGTCATGATAATGAACGTCGTGGCTATCATCATCGCCCGCATCACGGTGGCTGGAATAGCGATCGTCATTAAAGCGATTAAAGTTCGGCTTGGAATAACAAAGCGGTTAAGTGCTAACCGCTTTTGTTTTTACCGACCCTTACTCAGATTCTGTTACTGACATTCGAACTGTATAATCGGGACGGCCAATTTATGATCATTTGGTAGCTCTAAGGTTTCCTGAGTAAGTCGAGGCTGTGTACAACCTTTACTGAGCTGGCTATCTAAACTAGCTTGTTGAGCCTCATTATACAGCAAAGCCCCCACACCATCAGGATCGGCTAAACGTAAGCTAATCTTTTTCCCTGCAACGGGGAGGGCTGTTTTTAAAGGCAGCTGAAAGCTTAAAACGAGGCTTTGATCATCGGTTAGCTGCATCTGATAGTCTTGTACTTTGTCTAAAGCAACTGCTTGGTCATTAGCCGACAATTGCGTAAAATAACCCAGTTTTGCTAAGTCTTCTAAAATATCATTCGCCCGTTGTTTAAGTGTTGCCGCTTTGTTTGCTT
>JBJOOT010000123.1:0-10640 GCA_046051185.1 Pseudomonadota bacterium
TATTTAGATTACTGCCGATGATTAATTCTAAATCATCACTGAGTCCATCATTATCCCGATCCTCTGCGACATCGGTCACTTTGATGGCTAAGCTTTGCTGATCACAAGCATGATAACTATCACAGACTTTTACAATCAGATCATAAATATTGTCAGCAGTTTGATCCTTCGGGGACTCATAATCAGCAGGGCTTTTAAAGCGCAATAAACCTGTGCTGTCAATGCTAAAGAGCGCATCATCAGCCCCCCCCCCTAAACTCCAAATTAAACCCTTATCTTCTGTCTCGCCTTCTAAATCAGTGGCTGCATAATCAATCAGTGCATTACTATTATTTTCTGCAGTCGTTAAACTCGCCGTTGCGGCACTATTGGCATTATTAATACTCGGTGCGGTATTACTGATCGTCATCAGTGTGAGCGTGGCCGTATCATCTTCTTTGGGCTTAGCGAGGCGATTATAAGGTGTTGAATCAGGATCTTCATTGAAAGAATAGGTCAGCTCAGCAGGGATATAATAACTCGTATTCGTCCCTACTTTGGCACGAATCGTAATCACCCGTTTGCTATTTGCTAACACTTTATCGACAGACCACTCACCGGTCTGTGCATTAAATAAACCAGCGGAGTTATCACTTAAATACTCAAGTCCACTGGGCAATTCAATTTTGGCAGTGACTAAACGTGAAGCAATCGTTGATTTATTGCTCACGGTATACGTGAGATCGACAATCCCATTCCGATCAGGCTTAATCGGCATAGCACTACTGGTTAGCTCTAAATCAACTTCAGAGGAAGAGGTACTGGTTAGCCATTTGAAAAAGGCAGCCGAATCATAAGCTTGGTCGCCAGTATCGGCTAAGGCGAGTTTGACATGATAACGCTGTTTAGCTTGCAAGCCCCCTAGTGAAGCAGTAAGAGGGGTCGTAAAACCATCTAATTGTGTACCGGTTTTGCCACTCCCATTGCCATTATCTACGAAATAAGCGGAGTTGGTTAGTTGGCAACTGGTTCCGTCTTTAAGGCTACCAGCTACCCCTGCATTGACATTATTAACCGCAATCGCTTGCTTGGTATCGGGTAAAAAGGCGGCATTTTGTGTACCGCTTAGACCAGGCCCCGAAATAAATAAGCCAAATACATCATTAAACTTACTACAAACATATTCTGGATATTCATCAGATCCAAAGACTAAGAGAAAGTTGATGCGATCTCCTTCAGGAATAATATCGAATTCAATAATCGCAGGATCATAAATAGCAGTAGCTGCCAGCTGAGTCAGGTCAGGATCAGCGTATTTAAGAGTCGTATTAAAAGTATATTTCTGATTTGAGTTTGGCCCAAGGATACTGCTTAGATTGCCTGTACTCATAAATAAACCGGTATCAATCCCAAGAATAGGATCTGCACCCGCAGGGTCAATACCACCGGTAAAAATACCGTATTGATTTTTAATCCCCTTAGTGATTTGTAAATTTTCAATAGCTAAGCCTGGGCCATCGAGAATTAAACGCATGTCACTGAGGGTGGGAGCTGCATTTAAGGTCAAGGCGGCAGAAGCAGGGAAGCTGCTAAGCATTAAAGCACTTAAAAGCAAGGGTCGTACACGCCCGAAAGTTGATTGGGGCATAAGCAAGTCCTATTGTTTTTATTATCAAGCCCAAACAGGTATGGAAATAGCCGCTGTATCCTGTATACCGCCAACTATTATTTTTTATCCTCTCGTTAGGTTATAAGATAATTTTATTTGTGTCAAATTGCTGATTAACACCATTAATCTGATTGTACAGCTCATCCCTTCCGAAGCAAGCCGTAGCAAGGGATAATGCCCAAAACCCCGTACAACTATAAAAACAATTTAGGGTGTCTACGTGAAATTAAGTCGAGTTATATCGTTAGTCAGTACTATGCTCTGCGCGGGCGGGTGGTTCACTGAGGCTTTGCAAGCCGATGTCTTGCCTTGGTCTAATTATCACGCCGCTAACATAGCTTTACCCCTTTATCAACCCACAGATCGAGCAAATGCGGCGGCTTTATTTCCATTCAAGCCCCTCGCACAAACAGCCAATTTTGTGCCGCAGCATGCAGCCCCTTTGCCAAACTTCAATCCAGAGTATCAAGCATGTGACCCACAACATTTTTCTTTAGATGCCTGTGTTCTAAAAACAGTTGCTAGCCAAGAGGGTTTGCTTCAGCAAATTAATTATTTGCGCTCGAGAAATCCACAGCAACGAGAGGGCGCTCATTGGGCTAATTTACCCAATCAAGTTTTATTACAAACCGCCTTAGAGCTGATGCGTTGGGGGCATGGGCAAACCCCTTATACCTTAAAAGAAGGTTTTAATTTATTGGAAATTCCTTCGGCTAAACATATGAATCAGGCTGACTATACCGGCTATTTTACCCCCGTATTAGAAGTGCAAACTTGGCCTGATGCTCAGTATCGCTATCCCATTTATTCTTTACCCATAGGGGCTGATTGCCAGTTTACTCGTGCAGAGATTGATGCGGGAGCTTTACGGGGCAAGGGTTTAGAAATCGGCTGGACTAATGATCTGGTGAATTTATATTTTGCACATATTCAAGGTTCAGCGATTGCACGCTTCAGCGATGGGCGCGAGATGTTTTTAGATTATGCGGGTACTAATAATAAACAATATGGCAGGATTGGCGAGTATCTACAAAGCCAAGGCTATCAAGGGAGTTTAAGTAATGCAAAGATGCGCCAGTGGTTGCATCAACATCCTGAGCGTATGACGGAGGTTTTACATCAAAATCCACGTTATGTTTTTTTCAAAAAAACCGATACTCGCCCTAAGACCTCGATTGGCTCAGAGGTGATTCCTTGGCATACCGTGGCGGTTGATGATAATTTTATTCCTTTAGGTTCTGTCTTATTAGCGGAGATCCCACGGGTGAGTCGGCAAGGTGAGATTATAGGCTCAGACTGGCGCTTTTTATTTGCACAAGATCGGGGTCAAGCGATTAAGGGACTCGGCCGCTTAGATTTTTATACAGGCTTTGGCCCGCTCGCAGAAAAGGCTACCTATCATATTACAGGTTTGCGAAAGTCGTATTTGATGGTCTTAAAGCCAGAGATATTTAGAAAGAGTGTTGCAGGCTTGTGAACTAAGCGCCTATTCATCTAACTAAGCTTATGGTAACTCATATTGGAAACCTTTATTCTCCAAGATGCTAGGCTTGGTTGGTAGCAAATAGGATAACAAAACGCATGGTAAATTTGATTGATGTTGTCATCATTGCACTCTCATTGATGGCCTTTTTGGGCGCTTTTATTTTATTGCGCCCCAAGCCCTACCAACAAGATGCGCATGATATGCGCAAAATCCGCTTAGGGGCTGAACTGGATCAGCAACGTATTGCTGAAATTTTAAATACTATCCAGCACGGCGCTCAAGATGCTGATTATTTAAACGCACAGCTCAAAACGCGGGTGGAAGCAATTAATCACGAAGGCCATGCAAGCCGTCGTTTGCTAGAAGAGGCCGAGCGGACGATTCAACGTGTGAAAGAAGCTGAAAGCGAATTACGCAGCATTTCCACGCAATTAGGTGAGCGCATTCAATATGTACAAACTTATTGGGATGGGCAGCTTACTGATACAGTTGAGGCGGTGAGAAATGTACATACCAAACTCACACAGGGCTTAAGCCAAGTGGATGAGGGTTTGAATCGTTTGCGTGAGCAAGAAAAAATGGCACAGGGCTTCACGCAAAAGCTGATTGAAAATCAGAAAATGCAGTTTGCCGCCCAGCAAGAAAATGCTCGTTTAGCCAGCGATATTAATGTTCAGCTTGAGTCGATGCTGCGTGAATCCAACAAAACCTTACGCAGTATGCAAGAGCAACAGCAGCAAGCGAATAGTTTATTTACCCAGTTCACGACAGAAATTCAAGACCTAGAACAGCAGGCTCAAGAGTATTTCACGCAGACTTTCCAAACTGCTGATGCCGCTCGTCAAGAGCTGACGCTGGGTTTGGCTGAAACCCGTGAAAAAATGCTTAAGCTGCGTGAGCAAGATGAACAAGGCAGCGCAATGGGGCAACGTATTCGCCAGCAATTTGAGAAAGTAGATAAATTACAAGTGGATCGCTTAGCCAAGGCAGTTGATTTGACAGATGAAATGTGTGTCGATTTACAGACTGGTCTTGAGAATGCTCGAAATTTATTAAAACTCTTAGAGGAAAAAACTCAACAGGTTTTAAATGAAGGGGAGCTTGAGCCAAGCCAAACGCCTACGCTAGCGGATACAAGCAAGCGCAATGATAATTTATTTTCTTTGAGCGCTTATCGTTAGGGAAAAGAGCCATCCGTGGCGTCCCGAAGGTAGCTATCCGTGCATTTGACCTTGACCTTTTAGCCTAAAGACTGCAGCTCAAACTTTGATAATATGTTTGGGCTGCGATATGAGTGTAGACGTTTTTAATCATTTCGCTGATAAAAATGTATGAATTCTTGCCAAATTTTAATGATGGGCAGCGTTCAAGCTAGATTTTCATCTTTTTCATGCAGTTGTAGTTCCCACATTTGCTTATAAATACCCTCATATTGTAGCAATTCGCTATGTGTCCCTTGTTCAACGATTTGCCCTTGGTTCATGACTAGAATCTGATCTGCATCGACAATGGTAGACAAACGATGTGCGATCATAAGAGTGGTATGCTGACCTGCTACTTCATTTAAGGTTTTTTGAATCGCTTGCTCTGTGGCACTATCTAAAGAGGAGGTGGCTTCATCAAAGATTAGAATCGGAGACTGTTTGAGGATAGCCCGTGCAATGGCGACTCGTTGCTTTTCACCACCGGAGAGCTTTAGGCCACGCTCTCCCACCACTGTATTCCAACCCTCAGGCAAGGACTCAATAAACTGACGGATCTGCGCCATTTCTGCGGCACGCTCAAGCTCAGCTTGCGTCGCCTGTGGATTGCCATATTGCAGGTTGTAGCGAATGCTATCATTAAATAAGACCGTATCTTGCGGCACAATCCCGATGGCTTTACGCAAACTATGTTGGGTAACAGAACGAATATCTTGACCATCTATTAAAATTCGCCCACTCGTTACCTCATAAAAGCGATATAAAAGCCGTGATAGTGTCGACTTCCCCGCGCCACTGTGCCCGACGACAGCAAGCTTTTTTCCTGCAGGTATTGTGAAAGAAACATTCTGCAAAATCGGGCGCTCTGGTGTATATCCAAAGTCCACTTGTTCAAAACGAATTTCACCTTGTTGAATTTGTAAGGCAGTGGCATCAGGGAGGTCATTAATTTCTGGTGGAGTCTCCAACAGATGGAAGAGCATATCCATATCCGCTAAGGTGTATTTAAGTTGGCGATACATCACGCCAAGTGCTCCTAAGGGAATAAATAATTGCAACATAAAGGCATTGACCATCACCAAATCGCCCAGTGATAAGCTGCCATCCACCACGCCTTGGGTCGCCAAAAACATAATCAGCGTGACGCCGATAGCAATAATCGCACCTTGGCCAAAATTGAGAATCGACATCGAGGTTTGGCTTTTAACCGCCATATCTTCCCATTCACATAAAGTACGATCATAGCGCTCTAGCTCAAGCTGCTCGTTGTTGAAGTATTTGACGGTTTCATAATTGATGAGGCTATCAATCGACTGATTACTACTTTGTGAGTCTAAGCGGTTCATGGCATGGCGATGATCCATCCGCCATTCAGTGATTTTGATCGTGAAAATCACATAGATCACCACCGTTGCAAAAGTAACCAAAGCAAAAATCGGTGCATAGTTATGTAACAGAATCACCGCAACTAAAGTGAATTCAATCGCAATGGGTACAATGCTAAAGACGAGATAATTCAGCAGTGTGCTAATTGAGCTAGTACCACGTTCAATATCTCGGGCGATACCGCCGGTTTTGCGCTCTAAATGATAGCGTAGCGAGAGCTTGTGCAAATGCTCCAAAACGCGCACAGATACTTGGCGAATGGCATGGTAGCGTACCCGAGCAAATACGGTATCGCGTAATTCATTAAATAAAGCCGCTGCTAAACGCAAAGCACCATAAGCCAACAATAAACTGAGTGGCAAAATAAGCATTTGCTGAGGTTTTTGCTCTAGGCTATCCACAATCATTTTTAAAACAATCGGAATCCCTACATTAGCGACCTTGGCAGCAACGAGGCAGGCTAAAGCAAAAAAGACGCGGCTCCGAAAATCAAGTAAAAATGGCAGCATAGATTTTAAATTATGCCAATCGCGGCGGTCAGTATGCGCACGTTCAGTACGTGCGGCAGGCATCATCATGGAGTGCATATCAAACCCTGTATCATGAGGCTGCTAATAGTACGCCCCTTTAGCTAAGCTTGAAATCGCTAGCGACGCAGGGTGTAAAAATTGGCTTAGTGCATGCTTGCCGATGGTTTTAATTGGTTTAAGTATTTTTAACTTTTCAGATATTTAATAAGCAGCATATACTGGCTCAATGACCAGCCCAATACCTTTACAACCCCATACTTATCCTCGGCGCGTTTTATTAGCGGTTGCTGCTAAATCGCCGCAAATTATTACAGAAACGATTTATGCACTGGCGATTCAAGAGCCTTGTTGGTTACCTACCGAATTACATGTCATTACTACAGGACGTGGGGCAAAAACTATTCAAGCTGCATTAGGTGCAGATGGGGCTAATTGGTTAGGGCAATTGTGTCAAGACTACCAATTACCACCGATTAGTTTAGACAAGCATCAGCTGCATATCATTACTAATCAGCATAATCAGCCTTTAGAAGATGTGCGGAATAGTGCTGATAATGCTTGTGCGGCGGATTTTATTACTCAGTTTGTTCGTGAATTTACCGCTGATCCCCAATGTAGTTTATATGCATCGCTTTCGGGTGGGCGGCGCACGATGACTTATTATATGGGGTATGCGATGTCCTTATTTGGCCGTACTCAAGATCGTTTAACGCATGTATTGATCGAAGACGAGTATTTTTTTAATGATCAATTTTATTATCCACCCCCTTATTCCAAGCTTATTCCGTGCAAAGATGGCACAACCGTGGATGCCAATACCATCGAGATCACACTAGCCGATTTACCTTTTATCCATCTTCGCGATACGTTACCCGCTGAAATTTTTTCAGGAAAACAACGATTTACTGATTTGATTGCAGCGGCACAAGCACAAATTGTGCCGCCTAGTGTTCAATTTAATCGAGCATTGAGACAACTGATTTGTGGCGGTAAACACATTAAAATGCCCCCTTTGCACATGACGTTTTATGTTTGGATGTTGGAGCGTTGTATGAATCAACGCCCGCCAGTGCATTGGACAACTCAAGAAACTCCTAAGCTTGCCACTCAATTTCTAAAATTATACGCAAGCTTATATGCAAGCAATGGCTATTATGAGGCTGCCGAAAAAAGCTTAGCCAATGGTTTAACTAAATCATGGTTTGAAGAGAAAAAATCTAAAGTAAATAAAGCGTTAACGGAGCAGCTAGGGCCAAGCACCGCAATCTATTATCATATTCACTCCCAAGGTAAACGTCCTCTAACTCAGTTTGGATTAACCTTAAACACCAATACAATACACTTCCTTACTAGTTCGCTAGCGTAATCTAAAACCCTCCTCAATGTGAATTTGACAAGCTTGTTATTCGTGACGAATGACTACAGTTGATTAATAATCAACACCATCAATTTATTGCAGTAATGGCAAAGAGGCTGATTATGGCTTTGAAGTTTAAAGAGCCGCAGGTTATTCGTGCGACTTATCGGATTGTTACGCCGATGTTTATTGGGGATGCTGAACACAACCCTGCTGACGGTGTTCGCTCTCCATCTGTTAAAGGCGCGTTGCGTTTTTGGTGGCGGGCATTGAACTGGGGACGATTCTGGCAAGAGAAAAATAATGAACTTGAAGCCTTAAAAGCTTTGCATGAAGAAGAAGCCCGTTTATTTGGCAGCTCGATGGATGAGCAGCGTAGGAATATGGGTAAACATAATGGGCAAGGGTGTTTTGTTTTGTCAGTCACCTCACAGCCTCATAACAAAGATGATCGTGAATACCAGTGGCCTCCTAATAACGCAAATCATGGCGCAAGCTATTTAGCTTATGGACTGTTGGAAACTCAAGACGATGAACACAAAGCCGCTATTCCTGAAGGTGGTGATTTTACTATTACATTGACTTTAAAAACTAATACTGATGAAAGGGTTATTGATCAGCTCAAACAAACTCTACAAGCATGGTCACTTTTTGGTGGTATAGGAAGCCGCTCCAGACGGAGCTTCGGTAGTGTAACGCTACTATCTCTGAATGGCGATGAACAGGTTTTTAATACGAAAGCAGCATTAATTGAGTCGGCTAACCAAATTATCTCTCAATTTGGTGACACACCAGAGGCATCTTTCACTGCGTTGAACCAAAACAGCATCTTTAAATTACTGGAAAGTAACAAGGATGCTCGCGAAGTTGTTAGATTGACAGGGCAAAAATACAAAGACTTCCGCTCTGATCTTGCGAAAAAAGGGCAAACAAATAAACGTATTTCTTTTGGTTTGCCATTACAAAACATAGATCAAGCTAATCGACGTTCAAGCCCGTTATTGTTTCATGTTCACAAGCTAGGTAACGATTCATTTGTTTCTTCAGCTTTATATATGCCCTCGAAAGTTTTTCATCCACAAGATGAGTATAAAAGCTTATCAACGGATGCGGTTAAAGCCTTTATTCAGGGAGAAAAAGTATGAGTGATAAAAAACAATACTTCCACTTCACTATCGGCCCTGTACAAGGCTTTGTTGCTCAAGCGCGTCGTACTCGTGACTTTTGGGCAGGGTCTTTCATCCTTTCATGGTTGGCTACCGTAGCGATGAAGGCTGTCACTATACAGGAGGGTAATGATGCCATTAAGTTTCCTCTTCCAGATGAGAGATTCATGAAAGCGGTAGAGTCAGGTAGCCCTAGTATCAAACAGGGTAATGTTCCGAACCGTTTCAAAGCTGAGGTTAGCAAAGCATTTAAACCAGAATTAGTAGAGCAATCTGTTCGTACTGCATGGAAAGGATTGGCAGATGCCGTATGGAAAAAAGACCTAAAGGACTTTTCTCTAAACACCGATAAAACACGAAAAATATGGGAGCGTCAGATTGAAGGATTCTGGGATATTCAATGGGCAATCATTAATGATGAATCTGAATCCAGCACACTGGATAAGCTAAAAAACTGGCGTACACACCTACCTGCTCCCGAAGCAGGTGTGAAGTGCATGATGATGGATGGCTTGCAAGAGTTGTCTGGAGCAGAACGCCCAGGGCGTAAAGAGCAAGACCCAGAAGGGCCATATAATTTTTGGAACAAGCTACGTGAAGGTAAAGAAGTTGACCTACGAGAAAAAGAATACCTCTGTGCGGTTGCCTATGTAAAACGACGGTTTGTGCATGTTTTTAAATCTGTAAAAATTGACATGGGGAACTGGAATGCTCATGGCTGGACAATCTCTAGAGATGTCCCTTCCGTTGATTATATGGCAGCAGCACCGTGGTTAGCACAACTACTGATAAAAGCCAATAAGGATGCCGAACTCAATCGACTCATGTGGTCATTTCATAATATGGCTGTAAAACTTACACGAGACTCCTCTGAAATACCAACCTTGGGATACCCAGAATGGCAAAGCAATATTCTTTGTGTCAGAGAGGCTGACGCTCATAAAAAATGGCAAGCACTGGATGGACGAGTATTCTTTGATTCTATGCTCGAAAATCCTAGACTTTGGGATAAAGGACTAAACGGTACAAAAGCGGAAGATGCCCAAGCATTGCTAAAACAACTCAAAATTTTACGAAAAAAAGCAGAACTAGAACCTGTTTCACCGTTCTACGCCATTTTGCTGATGGATGGTGATGATTTGGGTAAACAGATGAGTGATATAGATAAACAGCCATATATTACTAAAGGCTTGTCAGATTTTACTAAGCAAGTGGAAACGATTGTTTGTGAACACAGCGGCTTTCTAGTTTATGCTGGTGGCGATGATGTGCTGGTAATCCTGCCACTAGAATATGCTATGGATTGCGCCGTGGAGTTACGTACCACTTATGATGCAGTTTTCACTGCTATCAACGCTACAGCTCAGGCAGAAAAACAAGTGTGGATTCAAACCTCCATTTCTGCCGCTATTGAATACGCACATATTAAAACGCCATTGGGTAAGGTGTTGGGTGATTCTCATAAACTGTTAGATAACATTGCCAAGGATCAACATGGGCGCGATAGCATTGCCTGCCGTGTATGGAAGCCGGGTGGTTTACAAATGGAATGGGGGATGCCTTGGGATAAGGCGTTAAATGCTGATAATCGTGTGATTTTAGATGTCATTGCCGACCAGTTCCGCAATCAACAGTGTTTTACTGAATCAACTGAATCGAACAGCGAAAGTGGTGAGTTCGCCAGTAAGTTCTTTTTCCGTATTCGGGAGCGTTTTGAGTTATTGAATCCAAGCGACATTGGCGACAAAAAGGATGAAACAAAAGCTAATATTGACCCGATTTTTGATGTGCGTGATGGGGAGGGTTTTGATAAATCCGTCAGCCTGATGGCAATGGAGTACCTCAATTCTGGTGTTGCAAAAACT
>JBJOOT010000124.1:0-10366 GCA_046051185.1 Pseudomonadota bacterium
CTAAACATGTCAGCCAAATTCAAAAACCTTAATTGCGGTATTAGCCAATCAGCCATATCCAATAAGGCTTGAAGTTTCAGCAAAAAGCTGTGCATTAAAACAGCTTTTTTGCTTTAACCATAACGAGCCTCACCTTGCTTACGGAAATCACTAGGAGTCATCCCCTTCAATTCCATAAAGCGGCGGTTGAAATTAGCAATATTATTAAAGCCGACATTATAACAAATCGTACTGACATACTGATCGGTTTCCATGAGTAATTGGCAAGCTCGATTCACTCGCAAACGATTCACAAAATCCGTGAAGGTATTACCTGTTGCACGCCGAAAATAACGTGAAAAACGGCTTTCACTCATCCCCACCCGCTTAGCAATATCAATTAAGGCAAACTGATTCGCATAATTAGTCGTAATATATTCAACAACCTCACTAATTTGCCGTAAGGAGGCATCATCATCAAAACTTTGCAGCTGTACATTGGAAAGCAGACGATAATCACGATGACGAACCAATACATTCAGTAAAGCCACAAACTCACTAAAACGCTGCAAGCCTGCAGATTGGCGAATTTTTACAATCCGTTCATAAGCTTGTTCACTTAAGCCCATGAATTCAATCCCGTGTTTAGCACGCTCGAGTAAAGGAAGCGCCTCACGCAACTCAGGTAAATGCTCACTCGCTTGACGCAAAGGCTCATCCGAAAATTGCAAGACCAAATCACGCACAGACACCCCTTGATCAGGGAGTTCATTAGAAATCCAATTATGCGGTAAACGTGGCCCTGTGAGCACTAAATGGCCGGGTTCAAACCGCCCGATATAATCGCCCACAAAGACTTTACCTGTGGTTTCAATGATTAAATGTAGCTCATACTCTTCATGATAATGCCAACGAATCAACGGATTAGGTGCACCATGCTCAAGGCAGCGAATATAACCAAACGAACCTTCAGGCTCATAACCTAACACTGGGTCACGCTGAAAATCACGCTCTAATTCAGGCGTTCTAGGTAACATTTTTTGGCGAGCTAATTGACCCATGATCTTCTCCTTGACTAACTACGACATCACATTACCGCCATCAACATTGAGCGTCTGTGCGGTAATATAGGATGATTCATCACTGGCTAAAAACACCGCTGCTCCAGCTATATCTGTAGGTGCACCCATCCGCCCTAAGGGGACAGCCTTGCCAACAGCGATCTTTTTTTCACCTTTAGCGAGTCCCTCATATTTAGCAAAGAGACCATCGACATGCTCCCACATAGGCGTATCAATCACTCCAGGGGAGATAGCATTCACTCGAATCCCATAGGGGGCGACGGCAAGAGCAGCCGATTGGGTATAACTAATCACCGCTGCTTTGGAGGCACAATAATGTGCAACCAAAGCTTCTCCGCGCCGACCGGCTTGAGAGGCCAAATTAATAATACTCCCCGTTTGCCCTGCAGTAACTAAACCGTCTAACACGGCTTGCATCACAAAGAACATTCCTTTCACATTGACCGCAAAGAGCTTGTCATACATGGCTTCGTTGGATTCTAACAAGGGCGCCATATCAAAAATCGCGGCATTATTAAACAGAACATTAACCACACCTGAGTCTTGGCTTACTTGAGCGACCAAAGCCTTAACAGCAGCAGTATCCACCACATTAAGACTATAATAATGCAACTGGCTAAATTGCTCAGTCAATGCACGGATTTCGGCACTCGGCTCAACTGGTAAATCAATAGCGGTACAGATCGCACCTTCTTTTAAAAAAGCCTCCGTCGCCGCTAAACCAATGCCACCATTCGCACCCGTAATGAGTGCGTGTTTGCCTTGTAAACGTTGTAAACTCATACTGATCAACTCGATTGATTCGTAAAGGTATTAATCCGGTCAGTGGCTTTGCGTAGAGCCGCGACTAAACGTGCATCCCCAGCAATCGGCCCAAACAAAA
Source organism: Pseudomonadota bacterium (assembly GCA_046051185.1). GTDB lineage: Bacteria > Pseudomonadota > Gammaproteobacteria > Thiotrichales > Thiotrichaceae > Thiolinea. Next base: position 1,945 of record JBJOOT010000124.1, read on the forward strand.
CCCGCTCAGCCGCAAAAGCAGCAATGGGGTCGGCTGCACCACAAATAGCTTGAGCAACCGCAACTTCCATTGCTTGATCCTCGTATTTAAAGGGGACTTCACCCCGCTGTTGACGCTGTAAAAAAGCTAAAAACAGTGCTGGTAACATCGCTACCGCATCAATACTCCGATCCGCCGCGAGTGCTTCCCGCAAAGTTGGTTGAATAAAGCCCGGAATTTTTGAAAAACCATCCATCGCCACCCGTTGATTCGTATCGAGAATATTAGAATTACTAAAGCGCTCTAAGACCACATCACGATACTTAGGTAAATCCAAAGGATAAGGCTTGGCCGTGGCTTCCAAACAAGGGATCACGTCATCGGTGACATAATCATAAGCCATTTGCCGGATTTCAGGATCGAGCGTACCTTCATGAATATAGGTATAGCCCCGCAGTGTCCCTGCCCAAGCAATACAGCTATGCGGGGCATTCAGTAGACGAATTTTTGCCTCTTCATAAGGCATCACGTCTTTGACCATTTCCACCCCGACCTTTTCCCAAGCCGGACGACCATTAGCGAAATGATCTTCCACAACCCATTGAATAAAGGTTTCACCCATTAAGGCCGCCGGATCATCCCGTCCGGTGGCTGCTTTAACCCGCTCCCGCACTTCAGCAGTGGGGCGTGGGGTAATACGATCCACCATTGAATTAGGCGCTGTAGTATGATTTTCGACCCATGTCAAAAGTACTTGATCGCCCCGCTTTTCCAAAAACTGCTTTAAACCGCCAAAGAAACGCTCACCATTACTGCGTAGATTATCACAGTTGAGGAGGGTGACTTTGCCAGCACCTGCTTGCATACGTGCCTGCAAGAGTTTGCTTAAAGCACCGTAGATAGTGGAATGGGTGTTACCCTCCAAATCCGAGCGCAAATCGGCAAAGCTTTCATCTAAATGATGGTGCGCATCCAGATAATAACCGGCCTCTGTGACAGTAAAAGAAATAATACGGGTATTAGGATCGGAGGCAACACTCACCAAGCCGCTTAAATCCTTATCCCAACTGATCACCGCTTGAATCGCACTAATGGCTTGATAGAAGCGCTCGCCAGCGGTATTGACCGTTTCTAGGGTATAAACCCCTTGACTGGCTTGCAAAGCAGCGATTGTCTCAAGCATATCGGGGCGCAGATTGCCCCCAACAATACGCCAAGATGTATCGCCTAGATCGTGCAGGGCTTGCATATATACGGCTTGATGAGCGCGATGAAATGAACCTAACCCCAGATGTAATTGGGTTAATACAGAGTCACTCATGCTGCAGCTCCTGCAAGTTTATTCACATCAAAAATCGCCTTGCCGTCTTTATCAAAGCGATGTAAATGAGCTGGGTCGAATTGCACCCCGACTTGCTCACCTAATTGTGAACGAGTCCGCTCATACTGACGGACAATAATCATTGCTGCCCCTAAATTGACATGCACTAAGGTTTCATTACCCAAGGCTTCGATTAATTCGACCGTACCACGTAATTGCCCCTCATTAGGTGCAACCAAAGTCAAATGTTCAGGACGAACCCCAATTTCATACACATTCCCAGCTTTCGGGAACATACTCACTGGCAAGACATTCATCTGTGGCATACCAATGAATTGCGCCACGAAACGATTAGCGGGGCTATCGTATAACTCTAAGGGGGTTCCGACCTGCTCGATCATACCATCGCGCAAGACCACCACCCGATCCGCAAGCGTCATGGCTTCAACTTGATCATGGGTGACATAGATCGTGGTGGCCCCTAATTCACGGTGTAATTTAGCAATTTCCACCCGTGTTTGACCGCGCAAAGCTGCATCCAAATTCGACAAAGGTTCGTCGAATAAAAATACTTTCGGTTGGCGAACAATGGCTCGTCCAATCGCTACCCGCTGACGCTGCCCCCCTGACAAAGCTTTCGGAGTACGTTGTAAGTAAGCGGTTAGATTGAGCTTTTCGGCCGCCTTACTGACTTTCTCTTTAATAACCTCCGGTGAAACTTTCGCTAAGCGCAAGGCAAAAGACATATTCTCTTCTACCGTCATATGCGGATAGAGGGCATAGGATTGGAAAACCATCGCCAGATCACGCTGAGAAGATGGTGCATCGGTAATATCCTTGCCATCTAACATTAATTTGCCGCCATTAATGGTTTCTAAGCCCGCAATCATCCGTAAAAGCGTAGACTTACCACAGCCAGAAGGGCCAACGAAGACAATGAATTCGCCTTTATTAATTGCTAAATTTACGCCTTTGATCGCGCGAAGTTTGCCATAAAACTTCTCGACGCCTTTTAATTCTAAAAATGCCATAACTAATCCCTTCCTTTATTTCACTGCGCCAAAGGTCAAACCTTGTACTAACTGCTTTTGACTGAACCAACCGAATACAATAATTGGAGCAATCGCCATTAATGAAGCAGCCGATAATTTCGCCCAGAACAGACCTTCAGGGCTGGAGTAAGAAGCCACTAAGGTAGCCAAAGTCCCCGCATCCGCTGAACCTAAGTTCAAAGCCCAGAAAGCTTCATTCCAAGCAAGTACTAAGCACAGTAAGCCAGTGGATGCTAAGCCGCCCATGCCTAAGGGCAATAAAACATGGCGGAATTCATCCCATAAGCCTGCTCCATCCATACGAGCAGCTTCGAGGATTTCATGGGGAATATCTTTGAAATGGGTATAGAGCATCCAGACCATGATCGGCAGATTGCTCATCGTGAAAACTACAATTAGAGCAAATTTGGTATCGAGTAAACCGGCGGTTTTTGCCATTACATAGATCGGCGCTAAGGCACCTACGGCAGGCATCATTTTAGTGGAAAGCATCCACATTAAGATGTCCTTCGTCCGCTTAGTAGGATTAAAAGCCATGCTGTAAGCGGCAGGTGCGGCAATGAGTAGACCTAAAATTGTCGATACCACACTAGTCACGACCGAGTTCCATGCATAGTGCAGGTAGTTGCTACGTGCTTGTACTTCCACGAAGTTCTCTAAAGTGGGTGTGAACACCCACAATGAAGGCACCGCGATGGCTTGGCCTTCGGTTTTAAAGGCCGTCACTGCTAAAAACAGCAAAGGAAAAAATAAGAGTAAAGCGATTGACCATGCCGCAATAGTACGAATGATCAGTTGAGTAGGATTAGAATTGGGTGAAGATTGCATAGTCTTAGTCCAAGTTTTTACCGATCATACGAATCAAAAATACCGCCACGATATTGGCCAGAATAATCGCCAATAAAGCCCCCGCCGATGCAACACCAAAGTCAAAGTTGAGCAAGGCTTGCTTATAAATCAAGAAAGCTAAGTTCGTACTCGCATTGCCAGGGCCGCCATTCGTGGTAGTCACAATCTCTGCAAAGACGCTCAGAAGGAAAATGACTTCAATCATGATGACGACTGAAATTGAGCGTGCCATATGGGGCATATACAGATACCACAACTTTTGGAAATAGGTCGCACCATCCATACCGGCTGCTTCTAGTTGTTCACGATCCATAGATTGCAAAGCAGTCATAAAGATCAAACAGGCAAAGGGCAGCCATTGCCAACTCACCATAATAATGATCGAGAACAAAGGATAATCCGTCAGCCAATCAATCGGCTGTAAACCAAAGAAAGTCCAGACTTGGGCAAGCCAACCATAGACTGGATTCATCATCATATGCTTCCACATCAAGGCATTGACGGTAGGCATAACGAAGAAGGGCGAAATCAACAGAATACGCACGATGCCTTGTCCGGGAAAAGGATCGTTGATCAGCAGTGCAATCGCTAAGCCAAAGCCCACCGTAATCAATACCACGCTGCCAAGTAAAACTAAGGTATTCCAAATGGAAGGCCAAAAATCGGGATCTGTTAAAAAGTAGCTGTAATTCTCAAAGCCTACGAAACCTGTTTGATCCGGCTGCATGAGGTTGTAACGCATTACAGAAAAATAAATAGTCATTACCAACGGCACGATCATCCACAGAAATAAAGTGATTACTGCGGGCGACATCAAAAGGCGGGGTAACGACCGAGAACCTGCACGTGTATGTTCTGCCATAACGATACCTGTCTGTGGTGTTAGCGAATTAGTGTAAGAAAGGCCGCCACTTGGACTTACCAGCAGAAAAGTGGCGGCACTAGAGGGTAACTGTGGTGCATGGTTACCCGACTTGGAGGAACTTATTGGTTACTTGTAATAACCTGCTTTACGCATTTCACGGTCAGCGGCTTCTTGACCTGCTTTTAAAGCCTCATCAACCGTTGCCTTACCGGCTAAAGCCGAACTCATTTGTTGACCAACGGTTACACCAATCGCTTGGAACTCAGGAATAGCAGCGAATTGCACCCCAGTATAAGGTGATTTTTCTAAAGTGCTGTCCTGTGGATTCGCACTCTTAATCGCAGCTAATTCAGCATCGGCAAATTTAGCGGCTGCTTTGAAATCCGCATTGTCATAAGTGGATTGACGTGTACCAGTCGGCACATTGCCCCAACCCACTTCTTTACCCACTAAATTAATATAATCAGTCGAAGTGGCCCATTGAATGAATTTTTGTGCTTCGGCAGCTTTGGTCGATGATTCTGGAATCGCTAAAGCCCAAGCCCATAACCAATTAGCACCTTTAGGAGTCACTTTAGTGGGCGCTTGTGCAAAGGCTACTTTGTCAGCTACTTTACTTTGCTTAGGATCAGAGATGAAAGAGGCTGCAATCGTGGCATCTATCCACATACCGCATTTACCTTCATTGTAAAGCGCTAAGATTTCATTGAAGCTATTATTAGCAGAACCCGGAGGGCCGTATTTAGTTAATAAATCAACATAGAAACTAATAGCATCTTTCCAAGGTTGAGTTTCTAATTGTGGCTTCCATTCCATATTGAACCATTGGCCACCATAAGTATTCACCAAGGTTGTTAGGAAGGCCATATTATCGCCCCAGCCCGGTTTACCGCGTAAGCAAATCCCATAAACACCTTTGTCAGGATTATGAATTTTCGCAGCGACTTGAGCCACATGATCCCAAGTGGGGTTGTTAGGCATTTCCATACCAGCTTCTTTTACCAGATCCGCACGATACATCAGCATGGAGCTTTCGCCATAGAAAGGAGCTGCATACAGTTTGCCTTCAGAGGAAAGGCCTTCACGCATCGCGGGTAATAGATCATCGACTTTATAAGCATCATCGAATTTCAGCTCTTTCAGCCAACCTTTTTTGCCCCAAATCGGTGTTTCGTACATACCAATGGTCATAATGTCAAATTGACCACCTTTGGTTGCCACATCCGTGGTAACACGTTGGCGTAATACACCTTCTTCAAGGGTTACCCATTTCAATTTAATATCGGGGTTAGCTTCTTCAAAATGCTTGCTGAGCTTTTGCATTTCGATCATATGCCCATTATTAACCGTGGCAATGACCAATTCAGTAGCGGCCTGAGTACTAGCAGCGGCGCATAAAACTATGCTGCCTGCCATAGCAGCTAACATCTGATTCAACTTCATTTCTCTACTCCTCCAATGGTTAGGCTGGACGCCCGCGAATAATTTGCTTGAGGAGAGAATGGTATTTTATTGCAGTATTAGCTGCATTCCCCCTCTCTCTTGCGAAATAGAGTAGCATTAGCCTTCAAAAAAGAAATATACCTATCCGTTAAGTTCATATACTTAATTGCGATTTATAGAGAAAAATGAGGTTTAAACCCACATAAAACTATTAGTTTTTATCGAAAATAATCAAAAGAGGCTTAAATCCAGTTACGATGCAGTGCAGCAAAATAGTACTACCCTGCGCCCCAAAGCTAAGGCTTAATCACAAACCCTTGAGCTGTTAATTGCATTTGCTCTAAAGCCAAACCACTTGAAGCAGCACCTTGACGAACTGCCTCCATTACCACTTGCTTAGCATCTTGATCATCGCCCGCTTTACTGATCGCAGCCTGAGTTAGCAAAGCTTGGATCAGTAAAGCCTCAGCAATCGCTTGCTTATGCGCATCCGTCGCTTGCACCAATTTTGGATTAGCCAGCCAAATCAGCATCGCTTGCCGTTTAACTGCTTGAACTGTTTGCCGATCAATCTTGCTTAACTCACCCTCCGAGGCTTGCCATGCTGTGATCCACCAAAGCGTATAAGCATCTGCAATATTATTAACCCCTAAACCATAAGGTTCGATCGTTTGCTCAATCGCCTCAATCACCTGAGTGGAACTTAAGAGCGTCTCTAACTCAGCCGCGCCTTTTAAATGTTTGACTTGGCGTTGCTCAGCTAGCTCACTCAAATTCGCCTGCCGCCGCTCTAAAGACGGCAGATACTCTAATTGTTGGACTAAGATGGCTGCGGTTTTAGCATACAAATGAAGATCGACAAGCGTGAATTCTGTCTCATCTAGATTTAAAGTTTTCGCAATAAGGCTCGGGCTTAGTAACTCACTCAAACTTAATGGACTGTCTGGTTTGCTACTAGCAAGCACGATTGAACTAAAACAAAAACTGGCGAATAAACTAGCCCATAAGCTGTATCTAAAGAATTTCATCAGCATCCCTTGGCTTGAAAAGCCTGAAAACTTAATAGTCGATGCGCTTTATACTAGTTGCCTTTTAGTTTGTCAGCGGGTTATTAACTGGATGAAAGCAACTAAAATCCTGCTAATATCAAGATTCATTCCATTAATTACGATCAGCAGTGAACCTGTTGAGCTTGTCTTAGTTGATTTTGAATAAGGCCGATTTTGTCCGCTTCTTGACCGAACTAGCCCTGTTTGCTTGCCTAAGTCTTGGTTAAGCTAGATTTTTCCATAACCGAGCCAAAACCATGACTGATACCGCTTTAATTGTGATTGATGTACAAGAATCTTTTAAACATCGGCCTTATTGGACTGAAGACGACTTGCCAATTTTTCAAACGCAGTTATTAAGCTTGATTTGTATTGCCCGCCAAAAAAATTGGCAAGTTGTCTATGTTCTGCATGAAGAAGAGAGAGGGGTTTTTTCTCAAGCGTCCGGTTTTGTCCGTTTGATGGATTTCCTTCAACCGCAAGCGAATGAAGCTATCTTCACTAAACAGGTTCATAACGCTTTAACCGATAGTGGCTTGCAGGCTTGGCTACAAGAACGCGGGATTAATCAATTGAAAATTAGTGGGATTCGGACGGAGCAATGTTGTGAAACCACAGCACGGGTCGCTAGCGATTTTGGTTATCAAGTGGATTATGTACTCGATGCCACTTTGACTTTTGCGATGCAGCATCCATTGGAAGAGCGGATAGTTACCCCTGAGCAAATTAAAGCGCATACCGCTTTAGTCTTGCAAGATCGTTTTGCACAGATCACCTTTGTGGATAATTATGCCTAAACCCAAACGCTCGCTTTATTTTATAGTGTTACCACAAGTACATTTACTGGATTTAGCGGGGCCTGCACAAATTTTTGGGCATGATCTTATGAGTGAATCGGTGGAGCTGCATTATATCTCTACCGACTCACAAGTTTTAAGTCATCAAGGTTTGAGTTTGGCTCAATTAGAACCTTTGCCTCAAGATATTCCTAAAGGTAGCTGGTTACTCATCATCGGTACTCATAAAGCTCGCCAACATTTAGCAGCTGACTATTATCAAACGGCTCAGCAATGGCTCATCGCGGTAGAAGCACAGTTTGAACTTATTATTGGAATTTGTTCAGGCTCTTTGCTTCTTGCTGATACAGGCTTACTTAATCATAAACATTGCACAACTCATCACGAACTTCTAGAGCCATTAAAACAACTCGCACCCCAAGCAAAAGTTCAGGAAAACTGCATTTTTGTTCATGATGGCAAATATTGGACGAGTGCGGGTATAACAACGGGTATTGATTTATCCTTGCAACTTATTGCAGATTATTGGGGGCATCAACGAGCCTTAGCAATCGCTCGGGATTTAGTGGTTTTTCAACGCCGTTTAGCTGAACACGCTCAACTTGGTTTTTGGCTACAATACCGAGATCATTTACATGCTCGTATTCACCAAATTCAAGATCAAGTCATGGCTAATCCTGGGCATACTTGGCGGGTATCTGCATTAGCTAACTCAGTACACTTAAGTGAGCGTCAATTACGACGTTTATTTCAAACTGCGACGGGTTGCACGCTCCAAGCATGGATTCAACAAGTACGCCTAGAATTCTCTCGCCAACTTTTAGAGCAAACTCATTTGACCTTGCCAGAAATCGCTGAGCGCTGTGGATTTGAATCTGAACGGAGTTTGCGTAGGCTTTGGCAAAATTGGCAAGGGCAACTACCCAAACGTGCTTAAGCGCTTTGTCCGCTTTCTTGCTTGCGCAGAATCCTGTCAGGGCTTAACATTTCGGCCTTTGCTGACCTATCGAATTTCAGGAATAATAAATATGCGTAGTCATTATTGTGGGCAGGTCGATGAATCCCTG
>JBJOOT010000125.1:0-10333 GCA_046051185.1 Pseudomonadota bacterium
CAAGTAATAATTGATGAAGCAAAGAAAAACCGCTAAGAGCATAGCAGATTAAAACACAAACAACAGAAGCAGCTAGTTTTGCGTCCTATCGCACTTTACTAAACGGCTTACTAAAGATCACGAACCTTCTGCTCAGCCGCCCGTAACCAAGCCGATTTGCCTTTCAAACGCCAATCCAGCATGGGCTGGACAATTTGAATGGCACGCTCTTCGGGCTTTAGATTTTGTGTACCCTCCCAAGCGACCACCCATACACAATCCATTTCAGGTTTTACTTCGCATTTGCCATTGGCTCGTACGCCACCACAAGGGCCATTGCGAATCGTTTTTGGGCAATTCATCGGGCAGGACATTCCCGTTGAGCCTAAGGTACATTGCCCACAGGATTGGGAATCAAAGAAGAAACTTTTGGTCGGCTTTTCAATAAACATCAGAGGCTTTTCAATCTTCTGAAGGCCGATTTTTTCGAACCTCGGATAGAGCTTGACCAGTAAATTTTCAAGCTGGTGATACCCCGCTTTTAGCATACTCGAATGGCGAGCAGACCAACGACGCATGGCATACATAGCAATCTCCTCAAGCAGCGACCACGCCACCCTTACGTATGACTTGTTCTAAAATCTCATCTGGAAATTGAGCCTCTAATAAAGCAGCTTCTTGGCGAGCGGCCGCATCTAAATCAGCACCGACCTCCACCTCACTGGTGACTCGATGCCATTCCGCGACATAATCATCCGTTCCTGCTTTACCCGCACGAATCGCCGCTTTATCAATCGCTTCTTGAAACTTCTCACTCAAAAGTGCTTTACCTTTTAAGCGACCTTTTTTCAAAATGACTTGAGAAGGAAGGTCACGCCAGTACACGATCACACGTTCTGCCATCGCTATCACCTTTGCGCAATACGCGCTAATTCTGTGGCTAATTCACCATAGCCGGTTTGAACCTGCTTAAACTCTAAATGCAAAAACTCAGCGGCTGCTTGCGCTTTAGCGAGCAGATCAGGATTCGAGGTTTGAGCCAAATACACGAGACGTTTGTAGTGATTGAAATAAAGCGGCAATAACTCAGGGTGTTTATCGAGCTGCATCCCTTTGATCACTAAACGCTCAAAATGTCTAGCAAGAAAATCGGTTAAATAAAAGCTACCTAACTCAGCCTCTGCTAGTTCAGCAAATGACTGTTGTCCTGCAAAGGTGGCATAGCAATGTGCACCGGGCAAGCGCTCTACGCCCTCTTCTGTCAGCACTTGATCTAACAAACCACCCGTACCACAATCCGCATAGGCTACAAAGATTTGCGGGTATTGTGGTCGATAACGTCGAATATCCGCCCTGATGCGCTCAGGAATACGCTCAGGGCGATTATGTAAATCAGCTTCAAGGCACTTTATTTTAAGATGCTCCCAGCCATTGATTAATTTGAGCTGTTGAATCTCTCGGGCTAAAGCTCCACAGGCCAGCACTAAGACTGGCTCTACTTGAACTGACATTATTAGCTAACTTAAGCGGCCTGCCGCTGTTGAACCATCGCGACACCCGTACTTGAAGCAGCCGCCGCATCACGACAATACGCATCGGCACCGACTGCTTTACCGAACTCTTCATTCAGAGGTGCGCCACCGACTAAGACGATATAGTCATCCCGAATGCCTTTTTCGACCATCGCATCAATCACCACTTTCATATAAGGCATTGTCGTGGTTAAGAGTGCCGACATCCCCAAAATATCCGGCTTATGCTCTTCTAAGGCCGCTAAATACTCATCCACGGAATTATTGATCCCTAAGTCGATCACTTCAAAACCTGCGCCTTCCATCATCATGGTGACGAGGTTTTTGCCAATGTCATGGATGTCACCTTTTACCGTTCCGATGACCATTTTACCGATAGGTTTAGCGCCAGTTTCGGCTAAGAGTGGACGTAAAATAGCCATCCCACCTTTCATTGCATTAGCAGCTAATAGCACTTCCGGTACGAATAAAATACCATCACGGAAATCCACGCCCACAATCCGCATGCCTTCAACTAAAGCCTCCGTCAGAACCTTATCAGCACCCCAACCACGCTCTAAGAGAATATTCACGCCTTCTTCAATTTCTGCTTTCAAACCGTCGTACAGGTCATCATGCATCTGCGCCACTAACTCTTCGTCATCTAACTCCGAAAGAATCAGTTCATCACCATCATCGTATTCTTCTGCCATAACCTGTGCTCCTTAATAATCTTTATCGGGAAATTCTGCTTTGCGCTTAGCCATAAACTCCAGCAAAGCCTCATCAATCGCTTGATCCATCGGGGGTAATTCATAATCAGCCAATACACGCTTAAACAAGGTGTTCGCACGCTGCGCCATATCTTGACTACCCTCCTCTGTCCACTGCTCAAAACTATTATTATCTCCGAGTGTAGACCGATAGAAGGCGGTTTCAAAATTACGTTGCGTATGCGCCGCTCCCAAGAAATGTTTACCCGGCCCTACTTCACGGAAAGCATCCAAGGCTTGCCCGTTTTCACTCATGTCTACCCCCCCTAAGAGTACAGACATCATATTCGCTTGATCCACATCCATCATGAACTTTTCATAGCCCATGACTAAACCGCCCTCTAACCAGCCTGCGGTATGCAGCATGAAATTCACACCGGCTAAAGCAGCAGTTTGTAGAGTATTCGCCGCTTCATAAGCTGCTTGCGCATCCGGTACTTTAGAGGCACATAAACCGCCACCACTACGGAAAGGCACACCTAAACGCCGCGCAAGAGCAGCGACGGTATACATGACTAAACTAGGCTCTGGCCCACCAAACGTCGGGGCACCCGACTGCATGGAGACGGCACTGGAGAAAGTACCAAAAACTACCGGAGCACCAGGGCGAACCAATTGAGCAAAGGCCATCCCCGCTAAAGCTTCTGCTAAAATTTGAGTCGCGGTCCCCGCTATGGTAACCGGTGACATTGCGCCAGAGAGAATAAAGGGCGAAATCACCGTAGCTTGCATATTACGCGCATAAACTTTCAAAGCACCTAGCATGGTGTCATCGTAAGTCATGGGTGAATTAGCATTGATTAAACTCGTCGTTACACAGTGATTGGTCGCAAATTCCTCACCGAACACAATCTTCGCCATATCGACGGTATCTTGCGCACGACTATGGTGAGTGACCGATCCCATGAAAGGCTTATCACTGTATTTCAAGTGACTATAGATCATATCAAAATGGCGCTTATTCACCGGTAAATCAACAGGCTCGCACACCGTACCGCCTGAGTGATGTAAGCCCGGACTCATATAAGCGAGTTTGACGAAATTGCGAAAATCTTCGATGGAGGCGTAACGACGACCTTTATCTAAATCGCGCACGAAAGGTGAACCGTAAGCGGGCACTAAAACGGTACGCTTACCACCGATAATCGTACTGCGCTCTGGATTACGTGCATGCTGAGTGAACTCTTTAGGTGCAGTGGCCTGAATCAGTGAGCGGCATAACCCCCGCGGAAAACGCACCCGCTCTCCGTCGACTTCTGCGCCCCCCGCTTTGAGCAAGCTTAAGGCTTCAGGATCATCACGGAAATCAATCCCTATTTCTTCAAGTAGGGTGTCGGCATTATGCTCAATCAGCGCTAAACTTTCCTCACTGAGCACTTCAAAATAAGGAATACGCCGCTCAATAAAAGCCGCTTGCTTGGTCTGAGAAACTTGACGCGCTGCGCGTTTACTATCGCGCCCACCGCCTCGACGTGCTTGCCTTTCGCTCATGATCAGTACCACCAGACATCCGATTAATGTCTGGCATATTAAATAGCGTTGACTGAACAGTCAATCAATAAAAGCAATCACTTGAAGCAAGGGTTGTTAGACGGCGAGCAACTCTCCAAAAACCTAGAGAATACTGGTTTTATTTAAGCGTTTTGCATTAGATACCGCTCGCTTATGCACTGGCTTAATCGCACTGGTGAGAATTTGGGTCGCGGCTTGTTCTAATTGCTCAACCGGATTCTTAGTCGATGCTGGTGTCGCCCACGGAAACCAAAATGAAAACCATAGCCGCTGATTCACTGCTAGGGTTTGGAGCAACATCGCCTGCCAAGATTCATAGAAAGCCTCAACCTTCTCTGTTCCCATGCGATAAAACTCACGTTGATCTCTTGCAGAGGGATTCGCACCGGCTAAAGCCATCCGCGTTAAGCGGTGGGCAATCACCTGTGGAGCTGCATAAGCGACTTCAGACGCTAAGGTAGGTAATGATTTGGACGAGTTTGCCACTCTGTTCTCCTAGAGAGATGCTTAAATTGTTGCAGTGCAGCAAATATAGCATAACGAATTATTTTAAGATACTTTAATCCACCCGAATCGGGATAAAGCGCTCCGGTTTCGCACTCGGTTTAATCGGTGGCGCCCAAGCATGCCCATAAATAACCTCATAAGTCGCCGGATAGCTGCCATCCTCTAAGCGATAATTTTCATAAGCTTGATAAAAGGCCTGTAGCCTTTGCTTACCTGTCAAGCCACGATTCCTCCCTAAAGTCGCATTATTCGCCCCAATCGCTTTTAAATCCGCTAACAATCCCTTTACGGTCGGATAAGTAACAGTGATTAGCTCTCGATCCATCACCGGATCATGGAAACCTGCTGCTAGCAATGCATCACCGACATCATGCATATCCACAAAACGGCTCGCATGAGTATAAGCATCCACTTGCCCCCAGCTATTGCGTAGCTCATATAAAGTATCTGGCCCAAAGGTAGTAAAAGTGAATAAACCATTTGGACGGAGTACACGTAAACATTCTTGGAAAACGGCCACTAAATCATTGCACCATTGCAACATGAGATTAGAAATCAATAGCTCTGCACAATCATCTTGCAAGGGCAGCTGCTGCACATCAGCACATACACCTTGAAAATGAGGATTTGCCTGTGAGCGCGTGCTAGCTGTAGCCACCATCGCTAAAGCTAAATCCACACCGATAACTTCTGCACTCGGATAACGGCTCAACAGCTGTTGGCTGATCGCCCCCGTGCCACAGCCTAAATCTAGAATACGTTTTGGAATTAAGCGCATATAATCCAAGCGCTCGACTAAACGCGCTCCGATTTCACGTTGAATAAGCGCTGCTTGATCATAGCTAGTTGCAGCACGATCAAAACCTGAGCGGGTTTTAAAGGGATCAAGATAATACGCTAACGCGCTCGGTACAGTCTTAGAGGCCATGAATAAAATTTTCCACTATTGACATGAATTCATCAGGATGGGTGACAAAAGGTAAATGAGCCGCTTTCGCCAGTACTACAATCTCTGCAGCAGGATAAGATAAAGTTTGTAGCCCTTCAGCTAAACAACTCGGAATAAGCTTATCTAAGCGCCCTAAAACCCACAAACAGGGCTGTTGAATAGCCGCTTGACGGCAATCAGCCGTGCGCAAAATCTCCAAGCCCTCGGTAAGTGCTGCTAAATTTGCGGGATACTGCAAAATTTGATCGCGTAAATGATTTAAAGCCACCGGATCACTGCGCGTCCCCATAAACTGTAAGGCAAAAAAACGTTTAACAGTGGCGGTATAATCTTGCGCTAAACTTTCCGCAAATCCCTGTAAGACCTCCGCACTGATCGCATAAGGCCAATCTGTCGCGGCGACAAAGCGTGGAGTCGAGGCAATCAGAATTAAGGCTGATACTTGCTGAGTTAAGCGCAAAGCCAAGGCTTGAGCAATAATCCCCCCCAATGACCAGCCCATAATAAGGGCTTTTTCTGGAATTATCGGAATCAATTGTTCGACCAACTCATCCAGCGAACCGAGTTTTAGTTCGGCACTACGGCCATGTCCGGGTAAATCGACCCATGTCACTTGCGCTTGTTGAATGAGACGCTCACGGATCGGCTGCCAAACGGCTTGGTTCATGCCCCAACCATGTAGCACCACGATAGGCCTACCTTGACCTTCAGTTATTGTAAAAAGCTGCGACAATTCTGTTCCTTTCACGCTATGATGTTGGCGCATTCTAACAAGCAATAAGGGATCACGCTGCTATGTCCTATGCCCTGCTGATACTGGCTTATTTGATGGGTTCAGTTTCCACTGCCATTATTACCTGCAAATTAATGGGCCTCCCCGATCCACGTACCACCGGCTCGAATAATCCGGGGGCGACTAATGTCTTACGGGTGGGTGGTAAAAAAGCTGCAGCCATCACGCTTGGCGGCGATATGCTCAAAGGCTTAATTCCGGTCTTACTTGGGCAAGCTTTAGGTCTTAGTTACACTTGGCTGTTTTTAGTAGGCTTTGCTGCATTTTTAGGCCACTTATTTCCAATTTATTACCAGTTTAAAGGGGGCAAAGGCGTAGCAACGGCTTTAGGCGTCTATTTTGGGATAAATTTCTGGGCTGGTGTATCGATTGCTTTAATTTGGTTATTTTTTGCCAAAGTTTTAAAGATTTCCTCACTCGCTGCGTTGATTGCTACTTTATTAGCTCCCCTTATTTTCTATTTCTTTACTCACAGTGGCAGTTTAGCTTTAGGCATGCTGTTAATGACGGCTTTAATTTGGTGGCGACATCAATCGAATATCAGCAACCTTCTATCAGGTAAAGAAGCTAAAATCCAAATAAATAGTCAAGATAAAAATAACAAATAGTAATTACTCACAATATGGCTAATTTTCAAACACACCTTACTTGGGCGGCGGCAGGTTCAGGTTTACTTTCAGTTTTATGTTTACAAGTGGGGTTGGTCAGTCAACAAGATGCTCTAATGTTAGCGTTGGTCGGCACTATCGGAGGAATTTTGCCCGATGTCGATTTACAACAAGCTTATCCGAGCCGGATTATGTTTTCAATGTTAGGCATTTTTGTCGCTTTTTTAATGGTTTTCTCTGTTAAAAACGAGATGTCCATCAGTGAGTTATGGTTAGTTGGTATCGGCGCTTTCTTAGGTATTCGTTTTGTATTCTGGCAAGTTTTTCATAAGCACACCACGCATCGTGGCTCTATTCACTCCATCTTGGCAGCTTTGTTTGCTACCTTCGCAACCACTGCTGTGAGCTACCATATTTTAGGCAAAAACGATTTCACTTCATGGCTCATCGGCTTGTTCTTATTTCTAGGCTTTATCCTGCACTTAGTTCTTGATGAAATGTATAGCGTTGATTTTATGAACTATCGAATCAAGCGCTCCTTTGGTACAGCTTTAAAATTGTTTGACAGTAAAAAACCCGCAAAGTCTGTATTTATGCTAGGTATAACCTGCTTAGTTTGGTTTGTCACTCCTAGTGAGCAACGTTTTTGGGATACTTTCACTAGCCCCCAAACTTATCAAATTATTAATAGCCGCTTGTTCCCCTGAAACTAACCATCAATTCCATTTATCGGCTTTTTTACCACATTGATTGAACTTCAGTTAGAATTCCTAAATCCTTGATAGGATTAGACCACAACGTCAGATCAAAAAATTAAATAACTAAATGTTGTTAGAGGGGTTCACTCATGTTTCCAAAGATTCACCTGTTTAAAAAGCGCGACTACGCTTATTTGTTAGTAGCAGCTTCGGTGATTGCAGGAGGTATTGCGATTGCAAATACTCAAGGGGCAAAGGCACCGCTGCAAAATACCATGACAGCCTATGTCGTGAGCACTGACCAAGCAGGTAAAGAAGTTCTTGAGCCAGCGACTGAAGTAGCACCTGGCCAAACTGTCGAATATCAACTGACTTACGAAAATACCAGCGCTGATCCTTTGAAAGATCTGATTGTCACAGGGCCTGTGCCACGTGTCACCGCTTACATTGGTAAAAGTGCCTTTACTGAAGCCAAAGCGAATTTACAGGTGAGTATCGACGGTGGTAAAACCTTCGAAAACGAACCCGTTAAGCGCTTGGTGAAAGATGCCAATGGTAAGAAGGTTGAGAGAATCATCCCGCCAAGTGCTTATACTCACTTACGTTGGACGATGAAAGAACCACTGAACGCAGGTGAAGTCAAAAACTTTGCTTATCGCTCTGTCGTAAAATAATCATTAAAACAAACCCTTAAGTGTCACTAATTAATAAAAACAAGAGAGAGTCAACCCATGACCTTCAATAAAAGAAAACTAAGCCAAATTTGTGCGGGCGCATTATTGGCTGGTGGTCTAGTCGTTAGTATTGCCCCAGCTGTTGCAGCAACCGCTGCCGGCACCCTCATTAAAAACTTAGCAACCGTCACTTATGAGGACTCCGCTGGCAATCAATACTCCGCTCAGTCCAATGAAGCAGTCATTACTGTCAAGCAAGTCTATAAAGCTGAACTCAGCAGCGATACTCCTAAGACAGCGACAGCAGGCCAAATCACCTATATCCAACATACCTTAACCAATAATGGTAATGGTACAGATACTTACAACTTAACAGCGACCAATGACGGCACTATTACTGATAATCTAGACTCGACTTCAGTTAAAGTTTATCGCGATCTGAATGGTAATGGTTTAGTCGATGCGGGCGAACCAGAAGTAACTAATGTCACCTTAGCGGCAGGTGCCAGTGCTGAATTGGTGATTGCGGTTGCCGTTCCAAGCAGTGCGACCACCGGTCAAACCTTGGGCGTCATCTTAACCGCGACCTCTACTAATGGTATGGTAACTGATGTTAGCCCAAGCAAAGGCACTGACACGCTCGATGGTACTAACCAAGACTTAATCACAGTCTCGGGGGATGCGGTTCTCAACTACACCAAATCAGCGGTATTAAATGCGGTCACTAACCAAATCACTTATACCTTAACCATTACCAATACGGGTAATCGTGCAGCCACTAATGTCAACATCTATGATGCGATCCCAGTTGATAATACTGGTACTCCAATGACCTTAGTGAGCACAAGTGCTCAAGGTCTTTTAGCTGCCAATGGTGATACCCCACCAGCTGCTGCAACCTTGAATGAAACAACTCTCAACATTGACTTAAACAATGATGGTGACAAGACGGATGCTTCTTTAGCAGGTATTAGTGCAATCGATGCATCCATTGCTCCGAACCAAACGGTTAGTGTCAATATGGTTGTACAATATGACCCTGCCACTTTCAATAATAATGCCATCCCTGGTTCTGCCGGTGACATTATTAAAAACACCGCTTGGTTAAAAGGTGATTTAGACGGCAATCCGGGTACCACTGAACAGCCGATTCCAACTAATCCGACTCAAACTGTATTGCCACAAAACTATGGTGTGAATACGGCGGATACTGGTGAAGCTACAGGCGACACCATCAATGATGGTAAAGACGATGACGCTGCCAATAATACGCAATTGGTTTCGCAAGCACCGGTTGGTTCTGCAGTCCAATTCTTAGTGGATGTCACCAACAATGGTTCAGGTACTGATACCTTTGAATTATTAATCGCTAAAGGTAATTTCCCAGCAGGTACAACATTCACCATTTGGAATGAAGCCGGTACAGTTCAAATCACTGATACCAATAATGAAGGGGGTGTTGACACTGGCCCATTAGCAGCCAACGCCACCAAAACCTTTATGGTCAAAGCGCAATTACCCTCAACTACCAGCGGCAATAATGGCGGCGCAGGCTTCACAGCAACTGTCACAGCTAGCTCAGCCAATGATCCATCGACAACCCCAGCTAGCGATACCACCAACTTAAAATTAGGTGCAATCACGGCTTCTGGCGTTGACTTAACCGATAGTGCTGACGGTGCAACTCCTGGCGTCAACGTGGATGATCTCGGTGCAGCGCCCTATACTATCAACGATGGTACGAATCCGGGTACTCGCGCTACCTTCTCAGGTACTGTCGGTGGTGAAGTAGAAATCCCCTTCTATCTTGATAATGACTCAGGCTCTCCTGATTCCTTCAAGTTATATGCAGGCGGCAGTGATGGTTCAACTTTAGGTACTTTACCAGCAGGCTGGACTGTAGAATTCTATGAAACCGATGTTTCAGGTAACCGAACCGGTAGCCCCATTACTACGACCACTTCACTCCCTGCAGGCACAACAGACAAAAAGTATATTGCAGTTGTTAAGATTTCTGCTGATCCTGCACAGGCCGCCGCTAACTATGGCACAGTCGATACCAATAGCGATGGCGATGGCGATCAATTGATCTCTATTCGTGTCCTGTCTTCAGCCACAGGTGCATCTGACATTATGATGGATGCAGTTGATGTTGCGCCTTTACGTCAAGTGGCTTTAACACCTCCGGGGGCTGATCAAATCCAAGCGGGTGGTTCGGTTGACTATACGCATACTTTAGATAACACCGGTAATACTCAAGAAAGCTTTGAGTTAACCGCGACTAACCCAGGCACTACACCGGGCTGGAATAATACCATTATGGTTGATA
>JBJOOT010000126.1:0-10318 GCA_046051185.1 Pseudomonadota bacterium
TTGTCGGTTTGAGTTATTTTCAAGTCTAGCCGTTTTAAGACTCGCTTGCATTAACCCTTATAATTTAGACTCTGTAATAATTGCTGATGTAGTTCTTGGCTTGCGGCGGCTAAGACCGTTGTACTGTTTAAATTCAAGGGTTTACCGAATAAGTCTGTAAACACCCCACCGGCTTCATGCACAATCACCGATAAAGCGGCCACATCGAGCACATTCACATTGGATTCGATGATGGCATCAATCTTGCCGTCGGCAAGTAAATGATAGTGTAGAAAATCCCCATAACCCCGAATGCGTTGCACTTGGGTGATAATCTTGCCTAGATTTTCCCAACTAGAGCTTGCTGCTAAAGAGGCAATATTGCCCAAAGACAGAGCAGATTGGCTCAGGTTTGTATAAGCACTAACTTTAAGGGCTTGCCCATGAAGGAAAGCACCTTGCCCTTGTTCGGCATAAGCCATTTCTCGAAAGGCGGGCGCATTGGATACACCTAAAATTAATTCATTACCTTTCATAAGCGCGATTTGGGTAGAAAACATTGCATAACGGCGCACAAAGCTTTTAGTGCCATCAATCGGATCAATCAGCCAAGTGTATTCTGCATCAGGATTGGTTTTGCCAGTTTCCTCGCCAAAAAAGCCATGCTCTGGAAAGCGCTCTAGGATAATTTTCTTAATGGTCTCTTCGGCTTCCACATCCGCAATCGTAACGGGGGATTGATCCGGCTTTAATTCAACATCAAACTTGCCTTGATAGTAATGCAGAATAATTTCTTGAGCAGCACCCGCCGCTTCAAGTGCTGTTTTTAGGAAAGGACTCATAATTCGTTAATTTCGCTGCGAGTAGATCAAAAAAAGCGACATTCAGCAGGATTCGAGGGCGCACGTCAAGCCTGATTTAATAGCCGTTGCAGATCTGCATGCATAGCTTGAGCAATTTCAGTCCAGTTTTGCTCCAACATAATCGCATGCCCTGCATTTGCCCAAGTCAGTGGGCAGCCATAAGTACCCGCTGTCCAATGCACAACACTCGCTGGTACTAAGCGATCATGCCGCGCGCCTAACACGGCTAAGGGCGTGAGTTTAATCTGTGAAACGAGGGGTAAATTCACATTCATATCCCAGAGCAGGCGCATTGATTCAGGGTTCGTGTGTTGAAACCATTGCTGCAAGTGTTCGGTGCTAACGGGGTGATAAAACAGAACATCACGCACAAATGACAAATCGGTTTGCTCTGGTTGGCTATAGAGGCGTGCCATTTTCATAGCCAAGAAGGGATTTGTCCACGCACTAATCATTGAAACTGGCATCATACCTTGTGGGGGGACACTACAGGCTAAGAGAGCGGCGGGGGCGCGATATTCGGATAAATAACGCTGTACCACCATACCGCCCATTGAATGCCCGACTAAGATAGGTTCTTTACCGGTTTGCTGGTGAATATGCAAAACAGCTTGACGTAGATCGTCGACAAAATCAGCTAGACCAAGACGGTTAATGGGTTTATCGCTGGGTGAATGGCCATGCCCACGTAAACTTAAAGCATAAGCTTGATAACCTTGTGCTGCGAACCAGTTTAAAAAATATACATCCCAAATCCAAGCAGCGCTTAAAATACCGTGGACAAATAAAATTGGCTGACCTTGAGGCTCGGTGGAGCGCTGAATGATTTCTAAGTTCATTTTGAATTGCTTACTGGCTATAGAATAGGCTGCAATTCAACAGGAATACCCGTGAGTGTCAAGGGTTTCAAAGTCAGTTGGCAGAGTTGAGTTATACTGACGGGCTAAAATAATCATCCCACAGGAGCTATTGATGGAGTATCGCCCATTAGGCAAGACTGAGATTAAAGTCAGCAAAATTTGTTTAGGTACAATGACCTTTGGTGAGCAAAACACCGAAGCCGAAGCGCATCAACAATTGGATTATGCCTACGCCCAAGGGGTTAATTTTATTGATGCGGCTGAAATGTACCCTGTGCCGATTAATGCTGCCACCCAAGGCCGTACTGAGCAGTATATTGGCAGTTGGTTAAAAAAACGTTCCGAGCGTGATCGTATCATTCTCGCTAGCAAAGTTGCAGGCCCTGGGCGCAAAGAGGCTTTGGGGCATTTACGCGATGGCCCGCGCTTGAGCAGAGATCATATCTTGCAAGCCTGTGATGCGAGCCTACAGCGTTTGCAAACGGATTATATCGACCTCTATCAAGTGCATTGGCCAAGCCGCAGTACCAACTATTTTGGTCAATTAGGCTATCGCTATGGCAAAGATCATCACCCCGAAACGATTGCAGAAACTTTAGGGGCGTTGGCTGAATTAGTCGCAGCGGGTAAAGTACGCCAAATTGGTTTATCCAATGAAACCCCTTGGGGCTTGGCGGAGTATTTGAGTTTAGCTAAAGAATTGAAGTTGCCCAAAGTTGTGAGCGTGCAGAATCCTTATAGCCTGTTAAATCGTAGTTATGAGGTGGGCTTAGCCGAGTTTGCACATCGCAGTTCAGTGGGTTTATTAGCTTATTCGCCCTTGGCTTTTGGTGTCTTGAGTGGCAAATATGTGAATGGCCAGCGCCCTGAAGGGACTCGTCTGACACGTTGGGGGCAATATTTCACCCGTTATACCTCTGCTAATGCGCAAAAGGTCACGGAAGCTTATGTTGAACTCGCGCAAAAACATGGCCTTGATTCTGCGCAAATGGCTTTGGCTTATGTCAATTCGCGTCCGTTCTTAACGGCAAATATTATTGGTGCTACCAGCATGGAGCAATTGCAGAGCAATATTGCCAGTGCTGAGCTTGTGTTATCTGATGAGGTATTAAAAGGGATTGAGGCGATTCATGATGTGCATCCGAATCCTTGCCCATAAACGGAGCTAGCAGTGATTCTTTATATTCACGGTTTTCGTTCTTCCTCGCAGTCGGTTAAGGCGCAAGAAACGCGGCGTTGGTTAACGGCTCAAGGGCGCGCTCAGGAATGGGTTTGCCCTGACCTGCCGCCTTATCCTCTGGCTGCGATGCAAATCCTAGACAATCTAGTGCAAGCCGCTCAAGAGCCGCCGAAATTGATTGGTAGCTCCCTTGGCGGCTTCTATGCAACGGTCTTGGTGGCACGTTATGGCCTAAAAGCGGTAGTAGTGAATCCTGCGGTACATCCGGCGCTGATTTTGCGTCCGGCGCTGGGGCTCATCACCAGTTTCTATGGTAATGAGCAATACCTATTTACGGAGCAACATTTGCAAGAGCTACAGAGCCTCGATTTGCCAGCGCCTCTCCATCCAAATAATATCTTATTCATGCAGGAGCGTGGTGATGAGGTTTTGGATTGGCAGACGGGCTTAGCTTATTATCGCGATTGCCATCAACTCGTATTTGCGGGTGGGGATCATGGCTTCACGCGCTATCGAGCCGTCTTAGATTTAATTGACCATTTTTTAAATGATTAACTGATGACCCTAGAACAACTTTTAGAGCAATTGAATACCCAGCAGGATCTGCATTTTGCTGAGGTAATCGCCACGATTGAGGCGTATTACACTTACACTCCACAAAGCTTCACCAATGGTTTAGGTGAAGGGCAGGTGCAGAATCCAGCAGGTACGAATGAAGGTTCTTGTAAGGTGTTTGCGTTTGGTAAATTGCAGCAGCTTTCCCCAGAGCAGACCTTAGCCTGCTTTGGCGAGCATTATCGAAAAGTGCTCGCCACACCTGAAGGCAGCGATCATGCGAATATTCGCAGTTTCATGCGTGATGCTTGGGCGGGGATTAGGTTTTTAGGGGCTGAGCCAGTTTTAACCAGCAAACGGAGTATTGAAGCAAAAAATCATCATATTAATGATGCAGATTAGAAGAGTACTAAAGATAAAAATGAGGTGCTTGAGACTTGCGCTATGAAGCACTTGGCTTATGATAAATACTTCTATTTTTAAATAAGAAAAAACGATGAAAATAAAATTATTCCTAATTGGGGCTATGAGTTTAATGGCAGGTTGTACCGCCGTGCCGAATGGAGTGGTCGCACCACCTAGTATTTCAGTGCAGGATGTGAGCTTACAAAATCTTTCTCTCACGCAGGGTACAGCTTTAGTCGGTTTGCAAGTAACGAATCCGAATGCTTTCCCCATACCACTAGAAGGTATTCAATATAATCTGCGCTTGAATGGTACACCTGTAGCCAGTGGTGATCAGCGCCAATCGACTTATCTACAGCCTAATCAACCGACTGCTGTGCAAATTCCAGTGCAACTACAACTTGCAACGATCATGCAACTTGCCCCCGTGCTTTGGCAGAGTCGCTCTGTACAATATCAATTGGATGGTGCGGTGCGCTTGCCGTTTATTAGTGTGCCCTTTCAACGGCAGGGTGGGATTGGGGTGAATTAGTTAACTAGTTGGATGTCATAAACATTTTTACGCAATTGTTTAAATAATTGCGTAGATGCGGCAGGGTTGGGCAAATCTAGCTCGCCCTTAGGTTTAAATGAGTACTCTTTGGTTTGCTGTTATCACAGCAAGCGCTCACTTTTCCATCCTTCGACTGTTTTGGCCTCACTGCTGAAATTAATCCCCAACAGCCACTTCTGACGCGGGTCAGCACGATATTTTTCGGCATATCCCTTATCCTTAATCTGCTGCATTGCCTCATCGGCACTCTTATTCAGCTTAAACTCGATCACATAAATATGCGTCGGGGTTTTCACCACACAGTCCAGCCGTCCATCATTGGTGTTGACTTCGCTGTCGGTATACAGCCCTAGATAATGGAATACCAAATAGATCAAACTGTGGTAATAGCTTTCCGCTTCCTTGATGAAAATCTGTGAGGGGATGGTTTTGAAAATGCTTTTCATCAGCTTGATGATCTGCTCTAAATCATTGGCGGCAAAGGCGCGGTACAGCGAAATAACCGTTGGAGTGCTGCTGAGAGTGTCATCGTAGCGCATTTCCGCAATCAAATACGCTAACATGGCCGCTCGCACTTCACGATTGGGGTAGCCAAGACGGTATAAGCCATATTCCAGCTTTGCCTGAATGGTCAAATACCCCGTCTGGAACAATACAGGCAAGACTTGCAGTTTTTCAATGTCATAGACTGAAAAGCCCATTTCGTCGAGTTCAACCTGATCCACATCCAGCATGTTTTGGGCTTTCATCAGTTTGGGCAAGAAGGTGGGAGTGCCAGTTTCAAACCAAAAATTACGAAAATCGCCTGCTCGGAAAAAGTTGAGGATGGCGAATGGGTTGTAAACACGAGTCCGCCCGTCCCAGCTATAGCCGTTATACCATTCACGTAGCTTTGCTAATAACTCAGTGTGGGACAGGCCGAGATACACTGCAGTTTCGCGCAGGTAATCTTGAAAATAATGTTCCAGTTCAGCTTGTGTATATCCTGTCAGCGCCACAGCTTCGCGGGCAAAAGTCAAGTCAAACAAATGGTTCAAATCTGAAAAAATCGAAACCTTGCTAAATTTGGAGACCCCAGTGATCATCAGGAATTCTAAGTAAGGGTCGCAGTCTTTGAGCATGGAGTAAAAGGTTTTCATCACGCGCTGATTAGCATGTGCCAACGCTAGTTCATCGAGGTAGTCAATCAGCGGTTTATCGTATTCGTCGATTAAGAGCACAACTTTGCCGTCACGTTGTGCCAAAGCTTGGATGAGTTCTTCAAACTGACGGTCGATTCCGTTCTGTTTTAGACTAAGCCCATGCTTTTGTGCCAAGGTTTGCAACTCGGCAGCAATCGCAGCTTCCAAGCCCAAACTGCGGTAGCCTATGCCGCTGAAAGACAGATGGATAACCGGATGTACTTTGCTCCAATCCCACTGATTCTCAATCCACAAGCCACTAAACAACTCACGTTTGCCTTCAAAAATAGCGCGGAGGGTGGAAAGCGTCAGTGATTTACCAAAACGGCGCGGGCGCGACAGAAAGTAGTAGCCCGCCTTAGATAATAAACTATGAATGGCTTGTGTTTTATCGACATACAACAAGTTATCTGTACGGAGTTTTTCAAAATCTTGGATGCCAATCGGTAATTCGGGACGTTTGCTCATCTGATAGCATTCTTTCAAGGTGATAGATCCAGTATAGCATGGCAAATTTGCCATGCTTGCGACACTGCAGCTTGCGGACATTCACCATATTCCTCATGGCGCTCCCTCAAATGAGCGATAGCCTAAATCCGGCATAAGCCAGACAATACTCATTTTCTGATGAAAGCAAAGCGAGGTTGTTGATGCGTCTTTTCAAATCTATCTCCTTGGCTGGGCTACAAGCTCCATTGCTGCTGTTAGCTCTCATGCTCAGTTTACCTAGCCAAGCAGCTAGCGTCCTTAAACCGGTGGATACTGCAGCTAAAGACCCTAGCTTTTTAGCTTTTCGTACTCAACTCTTAAAAATCATCGAGCGTAAAGATGCTAAAGCTTTATTGGCGGTGGTGAATAAAGACATCAAAGCTTCCTTTGGGATGGAGAATGGCATTGAAGATTTCAAGACAATGTGGGGTTTGAATAAGCCTGCCACCAGTCAATTATGGGCTGAACTTAGCAAGGTAGTCACAATGGGTGGTTCTTTTAGCAATAAAACGACATTTGTTGCGCCTTATGTGTTTAGCGAATGGCCAGAAAATCAAGATGCTTTTGAAAACTGGGCGGTGATTGCCAATAATGTAAACATTCGCGCTAAGCCAAGTACTCGTGCTGCTGTGTTGAAAAAAGTCAGTTATGAAATCTTACCCATTGAGTTCAGTGAAAATAAGCAATGGGTCACAGTAAAGCTAGATCAGGGTAAAAAAGGTTATATCGCAAGCCAATACATTCGTAGCTCAGTGGATTACCGTGCCTTTTTTGAAAAGATTAAAGGAAGCTGGCAAATGACGGTATTCATCGCAGGTGATTAAGGCTAGATCATCAAGCTAACCCAAAAACTGACGGTGAGTATCGAAATCAGCGTAGAAAATACGACGATTTGTGAGCTGGCTTGCTCGAATAAATCATAACGCATGGCCACTACATGCACTAAAGCGCCGGTTGGTAAGGCGGTCAGCAAGACGGTAGCGACTAACCAAGCCGGATCAGTTACCCCTAAGAGATAAAAGGCGCAATAGGTCAAGGCAGGGTGTACGAGTAGCTTAATCGCAATCAACCAACTCAGTTCACCCAAACTCGTTTGAATCTGCCGAAATTGCAGGCTTGCACCCAAGCAAAACAGTGCGACAGGAATGGCAGCGGGTGCGAGCATATCGAGTGTCGTATTGATGAGTTTGGGGAGCGGTAAGTGCAAGCCTGAAGCTAATAAACCCAAGACTGTCGAGAGAAAAATCGGGCTGCGTAATAAGGAGCGATCTAGCGTATTCCCAATTTGTCGTAAGCTCATACTCTGTTGGCGTAAGGTTTCAATACAAAGTTGTGAACCCCCAATCACCAATAAATTGCCTGCCAGAATAATACTAATGGTGGCGGCGGATTCCCCTAATAAACTAAAAGTCAGCGGAATCCCCATATAGGCATAATTAGCAAATACGCTATTCAAACCGCGCATCACGAGCTCAGTGGGTGATTTACAGTTAAAGAAATAGCGGCTTCCCCCTACAGCGATCAGAGAAGTTAAAATAATGCCTAGCACGAAAGCAGCGAGCGCAGGTCCATTAAATAAATTATCTAAAGTTTGTCGCCGTGCCGCATTAAATAAGAGGGCAGGGACTGCAAAGTAATACACAAACAAATTTAAGGCTGGCAGCATTTTGACATCGAGGAGGGTTCTGCGGGCGAGATAGCCTAAGCCAATCAGAGTAAAGAGGGGAATAATAGCAAATAGGCTTTCAGTCACAGCAAAGTCCGAGTTCAGTGGCAAGCTCGGCGATTATACGGGCTATTTAGTTGGTGTGTTTAGTTTAAAACCATAAGCTTGTCTGCCACGCTAAATTGGGTGTTTGCGTACCTGCACTCGCAACTTCGGTAGCAGCTGGGGGTGGAGTATTTTCTAACCAATATATAGGATTTTTCTGCGGCATATTGGCTAAGAGGTCTTGCAAAATAGTCATAAATTGCTGGCTAGGCTCTACCAGTAGAGCACTGTTGGGTTCAGTTAATAATTGAACCTCAAGGCTACTGGGCTTTTCAGCTAAAGCTAACGGTTTATGTTGTGGTCGTTCTACCGATTGTGGGAGCTGGGGTGCGGTATGAGGCTTCGTACCAAGCGCTAAGGGTTTATGTGAAGATAACTGACCCCTAGTGTTGATACTCTGATCAAGATCCAATAACTCCAGTAGTTCGGAGCGTTCAGCAGGTGCTACAGGGCTTGGGTTTAAGCCTGTAGGCGGTTGTTGAATGGGTTTTGAGTGAGGGGTATCGGCGATTTGCCCAATTTGCTGTTCAATTACTTGATTAAAATGCTGATTGAGACGTTGATGCTTGGGTGTTTGCTCTGTATAGGGTAGGGCAGGCGATTTGCTTGATTTCTCAACGGCTAAATTAACGGGTTTGCCTAAAGCTAAGGGACGAGTTTGCTTTAGATCAACACTTGGAGTGCTTAGCGGTTTGGAGGAAATCATTGAGTCTTATCCCAGTTTTATCATTTGGGCTATTTATTAATTAAATTAATGAGTATTGAAACTAGGCCGGGGATTAACGGCTAAGTTCACTGAATAAATGGTGAATTGCCATCAAACCACTCCCTGTTCAGTGCATCCACTGAACAGGGTTATCAGTTTAATTTAGGCCGATTAAGTTAAGCTAAACGTTTCACTTGTGCGGCAATAATATCGCCGTAGACGGTATTGTCATCGCCGAAATAGACCATCGAAGAGGCTAACTTGCTAGCAAGAATCGCGTATTTCACCTTTTCAGGTAAGCGGCTAATTCGATCTTGGAATTGCGGCTCACGAATTAAGGCGGGCATATGCGCGAGAATAGCGTTCTTATAGTTTGCTTGTGTAACTAATTCAGGATTAGCTTGGAAGTAAGCAAACATGCGTGCATAGTGAGCATTAATTTCTTGACTGACTTGGGTGGATATATCGGTATAAGTGATTTTTCCACCGGCTTCGCCTTGTCGTTTAATGATAACACGTGCTTCTTGCTCAGCCATACGGTTCAAAATAATAATGACATCGCTAACATATTGCTGCTTGTGCGCGAGGAACTCGGCTTCGCTTAAGGTTAAATTGGCGATAATTTCATAGGAAGAAGAAATCACTCCGCATTTATTCGCAGAAGCATCCCGCATAATCACAACTCCGCGCTGCTGCAAGACTCGCCGTGCATCCGGTGTGATAAATGAATTTGCACCCTCCACAATAACCTTCGCTGTTGGTTGACCATCCGCTTTAAAGAATTGCTCAACATTATGCATAGCAATCGTTTCAGGGCGACCTCCTGCCGGGATAAATAAATCAGTCTCAACGGTGAAAGTTAACTGATTAAATAGCCGATTGAATTCATCAGTAGAAATCCAGTGCTCCTCTAAGCCCGCTGCAGTTTTCACTAGCTTCTTATATAAATCCCGCATGCCATCATGTTTTTTCTGGCTGCGATAGATAATGAAAGCACCGTCATGTAAGGCATTTGCATCGAAAGCATCCAAATCAGCTTTTAGAATGACTTTGCGCAAAGCATCATGATCTAAACCAAGCGGGTCAAAGGCTGCGGCAGTACCGTCTACAATCATCCGAATTTGTACTTGTTGGCAACGTTCCAACAGCAAACGCATACTATTACCTGCGACATCGCCATTGGGCCCACCGGTAATTTTGATGCTAAAGGGATCGGTATGCATATTAATGCCTAGCGTTTCTTGCATAGTGACTTCAGCAAAGCGAATCACTCCAATTGAGGTCACACCATATTCTTTATGGTTAATCCCTACTTTTTTGCTAGACATAATGCCCGCACCCAATAAATAGCCACGCTGTACCGCTAATTGAGCAATTAACTCAATCATGACATCGTGCATATTTTCATCAGGCCCCAACTCAATGGGTTCATCCTCACCATAGTAGTCAACAACACGTGGATCTTTGGCTTTGCCATTTTCCGTCACATACAAATCGAGGAAGGCATTGGTAAATCCGTATTGTAGTTTGTAAAGATATTGCAGAACCGTCGGTTTGGGGGTATCTGGGCGGGTATTCAGAATCGAAACCATTTTCGAACCACCCTCATAAATATCTTTATTTTTCAGATGCTGAGTATGGGCTAATACATAGTTTTCGCGGAACAGCGTATTGGCACTATTGGTATAGTCGTCATGGCCTTGCGTCATTAAGGTACGCCAACCACCGCGTGCAATATCGGAGAAACCAATGTGATAACCCGAGCCACTACGCCCT
>JBJOOT010000127.1:0-10268 GCA_046051185.1 Pseudomonadota bacterium
CAAGTATTCATGAGCAGCATGGTCATTCCTGTTGATCCTTTTGATCTGGTCATTTTTGGTGGCACTGGCGATTTGGCAATGCGTAAGTTATTGCCTGCTCTCTTTCGGCGTGATGCCGATGGGCAAATTCCGCCTGCTGCCCGCATCTTAGGTTTAGCACGCACAGATCAAGATACTGAGGCTTTCAAATTAGAAGCACGTGCAGCCTTACACAAGCATGTAGCCGCTGATGAATTAGATTCAATCGCGGTCGAGCGTTTTATTGGGCGTTTAAGTTATTTGCATATTGATGTCACCGATGCGAGTGCTTGGGGTGAGTTAGTCAATTATCTGCATGAGCGTCCAGAGCATATCCGTGTCTATTATTTAGCGGTTGGCCCTACTCTGTTTGGCCCAATTGCCCAAGGCTTGGCTCAAGTAGGTTTGGCGACGCTTAATGCACGATTAGTAGTTGAAAAGCCTTTAGGGCATGATTTAGAGAGTGCCATCACGCTGAATCGTGAATTAAGTAGTGTTTTTAATGAAAAATCTATTTATCGGATTGATCATTATTTAGGGAAGGAAACCGTACAGAACTTAATGGCGCTACGGTTTGCCAATGCACTATTTGAGCCTTTATGGAACGCTAACCGCATTGATCATGTACAAATTACCGCGTCTGAAACCTTAGGGGTCGGTACTCGTGGTAGTTATTATGATAAGGCGGGTGCTATTCGTGATATGGTGCAAAACCATTTAGTACAATTGCTTTGTCTATTAGCGATGGAACCACCGTATAAATTCGATGCGGATGCGGTGCGTGATGAAAAATTAAAGGTTTTGCGTTCCTTGCGTCCGATTACGGGGCGTAATGCCTTAACTAATACGGTGCGTGGTCAATATTTAGGACATGGGCCGGATGCGCCTTCCTACTTGCAGGAAGTGGGTAATCCTGATAGTAAAACTGAGTCTTATGTCGCGATCAAAGCGGAGATTGATAACTGGCGTTGGTCCGGTGTGCCTTTTTATTTACGCACTGGTAAAAAGCTTCGGGCGCAGATGACCGAAATCGCTATTGTTTTTAAAGAGCCTGCACATTCAGTTTTTGGTGATTTAGAAACCCCAAGTATGCCGAATGTATTGAGCATTCGTTTGCAGCCCCATGAAGGCTTGCAATTAGTGATTATGACGAAAGACCCAGGTCCTGGTGGTTTCCGGTTACGTGCTATTCCGCTAGATATGACCTTTGCTGAGGGACTCGGCAGTAATTGGCGGATGCCCGATGCTTATGAGCGTTTACTAATGGATGTCGTGCGGGGTAATCAGACTTTATTTATGCGCGGCGATGAGGTCGAGGCCGCTTGGCGTTGGATTGATCCGATCATTGAAGCTTGGGAGGCCTCAGGATTAAAGCCAGAAGGCTATGATCCGGGGAGTCGTGGTCCGATTGCTGCTGTAGAAATGATGGCGCGTGATGGTCGGCGTTGGCGGGAAATTGAGGTATGAACTTAGTTAGCTATGCTGATCGTAACGTACAGGCTGAGCAATTAGCACAATTAGTAGCGAGTGAGCTGCAAAAGGCTGTGCAATCTCAAGGGAAGGCAAGTGCTGCTTTTGCAGGTGGAACAACACCCGTATTATTTTTTCAAGCACTGGCTAAGCAAGCCGTTGATTGGTCAAAATTGACCTTCACTTTAACGGATGAGCGTCAAGTAGAGCCGACCCATGAGCGCTCCAATGCTCGGTTATTGACAGAGCATTTATTGGCTAAGCTCCCCGTGCCTGCTCATTTCCAAGCACTCTATCAAGTCGGGCAGACGGCTACTGAGCTAGCCAGCTTAAGTTTAAGTTTGCAACAACAGCTATTCCCTTTAGAGGTGGCTGTTTTAGGAATGGGAAATGATGGGCATTTTGCTTCGCTGTTTCCACAAGCGCCTAATTTAGCAGCCGGTTTAGACCCGCATTATCCTGATGTTTTATTAGAAGTACGGGTTGCTGATTTGCCAGAGGCTCGTATTTCCATGAGCTTAGCGGCTTTATTGCAAGCTAAGCATGTACACTTATTAATAACCGGTGCTGATAAAAAACAACTATTAGAACAAGCACAGGCTCATATTGCCGCCCACCGCCCTGCTCAATGGCCGATTGAAGCGCTATTGCAGCAAGCAGGCGACAGTTTGATGGTTCACTATGCACCTTAACAGTGCGAATCGAGAAGATTATGAATACCACCACAGTTCACCCAGTCATCGCCGAGGTGACCGCTCGTATTGAGCAACGCAGTCAACCGACACGCAATTTATATTTAGCCCGTATGCAACAAGCGGCGGTTCGTGATAATCGTCATCACTTAGCCTGTGGCAATTTAGCCCATGCGGTTGCGGCAAGCCCTGTCTCAGATAAATTCAAGATTGTTGCCAGCAAAGCCCCTAATCTTGGGATTGTGACGGCTTACAATGATATGTTATCGGCGCATCAGCCCTTTGAAACTTATCCTGCTTTAATTAAACAAACAGCTCGCGCTCTCGGTGCTACTGCACAGGTTGCTGGTGGTGTACCAGCGATGTGTGATGGTGTTACCCAAGGTCAGCCCGGTATGGAGCTGTCCTTGTTTTCACGGGATGTGATCGCGATGGCCGCTGGCATTGCACTGAGCCATAATTTATTTGATGCGGCTACCTTTTTAGGCGTCTGCGATAAAATCGTTCCCGGTTTAGTGATTGCGGCGGCCAGTTTTGGCTATTTACCCTGTGTATTCTTACCGGCAGGCCCGATGGTTTCGGGTATTTCTAATGATCAAAAAGCCAAAGTACGCCAACAATATGCCGCAGGGCAAGTCGGTCGTGCTGAGCTTTTAGAAGCGGAAATGCAATCTTATCATAATGTGGGGACTTGTACTTTCTACGGTACCGCCAATAGTAATCAAATGTTGATGGAGTTTATGGGCTTACAATTGCCGGGTAGCAGTTTTGTCAATCCTAATACTCCTTTACGTGCGGCACTAACGGTTGCTGGTACTGAACAAGTGCTGCGCTTAACGGCTGAGTCAGGTCAATACACGCCAGCTTGTGAAGTTTTGTCGGCTAAAGCCTTTGTGAATGGCATTGTGGGCTTAAATGCAACCGGTGGGTCGACGAATTTGGTGCTGCATTTAATCGCTATGGCGCGTGCTGCTGGCTTGATCCTGCGCTTAGAGGATTTTTCTGATTTATCTGCGATCACACCTTTAATGGCAAGAGTTTATCCGAATGGCTCGGCTGATGTTAACCATTTCCATGCTGCTGGCGGCTTGCAGTTCGTGATTCGCGAATTGCTCGCTGCTGGTCTTTTACATGAAGATGTTCACACCGTCGCGGGTTTCGGTCTGCATCATTATACCCAAGAGGCTAAGCTCGATGAAAATGGCAAAGCGATTTGGGTTGAAGGGGCTGAACAGAGTCATGATACTGAGATCTTGCGCCCCTATACTGAAGCTTTCCAAACTTCAGGCGGCTTAGTGACTTTACGCGGTAATTTAGGCGAAGCGGTGATTAAAGTCTCTGCTGTGAAACCTGAGCGGCGTGTGATTGAAGCACCTGCGAAAGTCTTTCATGATCAAGAAGATGTTAAAGCAGCTTTTAAAGCCGGTGAGTTAACCGGTGATTTTATCTGTGTGGTGCGTTTCCAAGGTCCTAAGGCGAATGGGATGCCAGAATTGCATAGCCTGACCCCTATTTTGGGTGTCTTACAGGATCGGGGGCAAAAAGTTGCTCTTATTACCGATGGGCGTATGTCAGGGGCGAGTGGCAAAGTGCCTGCCGCGATTCATCTAAGCCCAGAGGCAATGGATGGAGGGGCGATCGCCAAAATCCGTGAGGGCGATTTGATTCGCCTTGATGCAGAACAAGGCAGTCTGACGGTATTAGTGCCTGAATTTGAGAGTCGCACAGCGGTTGTTACGAATTTAGCAGCGAATGAAGCCGGATTAGGGCGTGAGTTATTCCACGTATTCCGGCAAGCGGTTGGCTCGGCCTCTAATGGGGCTAGCTCCTTATTCGCTACAGAAGGATAAAAATATGCAAGCTAATTTAGCTAAACAGTGGAGTTCGCTCCAACAACAAGCCGATCGCTTAAAGCCCAAAACGCTTCACGAGCTGTTTGCGGCTGATACTGAGCGTTTTAAGCAATTTTCGGTCAGTTTAGATGATCTATTAATAGATTTTTCTAAAGAGAAAATTGATCAAGCGGCTTTAAATGCTTTATTGCAATTGGCAGTAGCGGCTCAAGTAGAGGCGCAGCGGGATGCAATGGTGCGGGGTGAAAAGATCAATACCACAGAGCAACGTGCGGTTTTGCATATGGCTTTACGGGATGGGATTCCTGCAGATGTTCAGGTTGATGGGCAAGATGTCTTAAAAGAAGTCGCTGAAGTTCGTGAGCGCTTTTTGAACTTTGCTGAAGAAGTACGCACAGGCGCTTATAAAACCGTTTCAGGGCAAGCGTTTACGGATGTCGTGAATATTGGGATTGGCGGCTCAGATTTGGGGCCGGTGATGGTGACAACTGCGCTTGCGCCTTGGCATGATGGCCCCGCTATCCATTTTGTCTCCAATGTGGATGGGGCACATATTGTTGATACGCTCAGTCAACTGAATCCTAAAACTACTTTAGTAATTGTTGCTTCCAAAACCTTCACCACTGCTGAAACCATGCTGAATTTCAGTACCGCCTTGACTTGGCTTAAAGCCAGTTTAGGCGAGCAAGCAGGGCGGCATATTGCTGCGGTTTCAACTAATTTAGCAGCTACTCGCTCGTATGGCATTGAGGATACGCGAGTTTTTGGTTTTTGGGATTGGGTGGGTGGTCGTTATTCGGTATGGTCGGCGATTGGTTTATCAGTTGCCATCGCCGTGGGTAAATCAGTCTTTACCGAGTTTTTAGCCGGTGCTAGAGCGATGGATGAGCATTTCCGCTCAGCACCCTTAGCGCAGAATTTACCAGTTTTATTTGCTTTATTAGGTATTTGGCGGCGCAATCTATTGCAATATCCAACGGTGGCTTTGATTCCATATGATCAGCATTTAGCACGGTTTCCTGCTTATGTGCAGCAGTTGGACATGGAGTCAAATGGTAAACGGGTACGGTTGGATGGAACTGCTATTCAAGAAGCCACCGGGCCGGTTATTTGGGGTGAGCCAGGGACTAATGCTCAGCATTCGTTCTTTCAGCTGATTCATCAAGGCAGTGATGTGATTCCGGTTGATTTCTTAGCAGCAGCGAATCCGAGCAGTCAAAGTGAATTTGCTGATCTTGAGCTGCATCATGAAACCTTATTGACGAATGTCCTAGCCCAAGCTCAAGCCCTCGCATTTGGGCGGGATGCAGCGGCGGTACGAGCGGATATGCAAGCGGCGGGTTTGCCTGCTGCCCAAATTGAGCAATTAGTGGCGCATCGTAGCTTCCCGGGTGATCGCCCTTCGACCACTATTCTCTATCGTCAGCTGACTCCCTATACTTTAGGCCGATTAGTAGCTTTATTTGAACATAAAGTATTTGTGCAAGGGGTCATTTGGGGTGTCAACTCTTATGATCAATGGGGCGTAGAATTAGGTAAGAAACTCGCCAATGCTTTAGCACCTGCCTTACATGATCGAACTGTACCTGCAGGAGTTGATGCTTCTACGGCAGGACTGTTACAACATATTCACGCGCTGCGTGCTTAACCGAGGATGGCAAATGTTTGCATTACGAGAATTGTGTCAGCAAGTAGCGGTGATTCCAGTCTTAGTGGTCAAAGAGTCTT
Organism: Pseudomonadota bacterium; assembly: GCA_046051185.1. Classification (GTDB taxonomy): domain Bacteria; phylum Pseudomonadota; class Gammaproteobacteria; order Thiotrichales; family Thiotrichaceae; genus Thiolinea. Next base: position 5,762 of record JBJOOT010000127.1, read on the forward strand.
CACACGCTAAACCTTTAGCTGAAGCTTTAGTGGCAGGTGGCTTAAGGGTTTTAGAGGTAACTTTACGCACACCAGCCGCGCTTGAGGTGATTCGCTTAATGAGCGAAGTACCCAATAGCCAAGTGGGTGCAGGTACAGTATTAACCCGCGCCGATCTGAAAGCCGCAAAAGCAGCGGGTGCGCAATTTGCAGTTTCTCCAGGAGCAACCGCTGATTTAGTGAAAGCGGCTGCTGATGAGGGTTTGCCTTTATTGCCCGGTGCTTCAACCGCTTCTGAAGTGATGCGTTTGTTGGAATGGGGTTTGGATACTTTAAAGTTTTTCCCTGCCGAAGCTGCAGGTGGAGTCCCCATGCTCAAATCTTTGTATGGCCCTTTGCCAAAAGTTATGTTCTGCCCCACCGGTGGCATTACTGAGCAGACGGCTACGAATTATTTAGCCTTGCCCAATGTGATGTGTGTTGGTGGTTCTTGGGTCACTCCCGATCATTTAGTACAAGCGGGTGATTGGGCTGCGATTCAAGCTTTGGCGCAAGCAGCACAGGCTTTAAAAGCCTAACAGGTGCTGATTGGAGTGTTGTTGGTTTGCTGTTGACTAATAAACGCAGCCTGCTAAGCGGGCTAGACTATGGAGATGCATGCTTATGCCGAAATCAGCGTTAGCGATGATTGCGCATGATCGAACTAAACCTGATCTGGCGGCATGGGTGGGCAGAAATTTAGCTCATCTACAAGGTCGCTTGATTTATGCGACAGGGACAACTGGACGCTTATTAAAGCATGCTTATCCTGAACTGGATATTCATCCGCTGAAAAGTGGCCCTTTAGGGGGTGATCAGCAAGTGGGGGCTTTAATCGCCGAAGGCAAGATCGCTTGTGTTATTTTCCTGCAAGATCCCATGACTCCACAACCGCATGATGTTGATGTGAAAGCCTTGGTACGCTTAGCGACCTTGTATGAAATTCCTTTGGCTTGCAATCAAAGCACCGCAGATTATTTGGTGGCTAGCCCATATTTTTCAAAACCTGAATTAGCGCCTGAAATTCTCTCTCTTGACGAGCGCTATGAAGCTTATCTGCAGCGTTTGAATACTAGCTTAGAATCAAGCTGAAGCTTCAATCATTCAATAATAGATCATGGAATAATTAAAGAAATGAACAGTCCCTTTAAACTCGATAGGCGCACCAAGATTGTAGCTACCTTAGGCCCTGCTTCGAATGATGAGCAAGTATTGCGTACTTTAGTCGAGGCGGGTGTGAATGTGTTCCGTCTGAATTTCAGTCATGGCACACATGAAGATCAACGCGCTCGCTTTAATTTAATTCGCTCGATGGAAGCTGAATTTGATCGCCCCATTGGGATTCTAATGGATTTACAAGGGCCTAAATTACGGATTGGTACTTTTGCTGAGGGGAAAGTAACCCTGAAGAAAGGCGATAAATTTAATCTCTATTTAGAAAAACGCCTCGGTGATCAAGACGGAGTGAGCCTTCCGCATAAAGAAATTTTTGATGTCCTCGAAGTGGGGCATGAGCTGTTGGTGGATGATGGCAAAATCCGCTTAAAGGTCACGCAGGTTTCTCCATTAGTTGCAGTGACTACTGTGATTGTAGGTGGGGTGATTTCTGACCGCAAAGGGGTGAATGTACCCGATAAGCAATTACCAATCAGTGCCTTGACTGAAAAGGATCGGGCGGATTTAGAGTATGGCTTAGAGTTGGGGGTTGATTGGGTTGCTTTGTCTTTCGTACAGCGCCCTGAAGATATTATTGAAGCCCGTACTTTAGTCAATGGACGGGCAGGGGTATTAGCTAAATTAGAAAAACCTTCCGCTTTAGATCAATTATATCGGATTATTGAATTAGCCGATGCCGTTATGGTTGCACGGGGTGATTTAGGAGTAGAACTTCCTCCTGAGCGTGTCCCTGCTATTCAAAAGCGTATTGTAGAAACGGCACGTTCTTTAGGACGACCCGTGATTGTAGCGACCCAGATGTTGGAGTCGATGATTAATTCGCCTGTGCCGACTCGTGCTGAAGCCTCGGATGTAGCGACCGCCATTTATGATGGCGCGGATGCCGTGATGTTGTCTGCTGAAACAGCTGCGGGGCAATATCCGGTTGAGGCTGTTGAGGTCATGGCGCGGATTATTATTGAGACAGAGCGTGATGTGCGCAGTAATCATGCTTTAAAAGTTTACCCCTTAGAAGGTGAACCCACGGATGCGGATGCCATTGCACGGGCTGCCTCCGATATTGCCAGTGCACGTCGTTGTGTGGCGATTGTGACTTTCAGTAGTACAGGGTCAACTACATTACGAGCGGCGCGGGCGCGGGGGTTAGTTCCTATTTTAGGCTTAACTCCTTCGCATCATGTGGCACGTAAGCTTACTTTGGTGTGGGGGGTATATGCAGTACAAACCCGTGATGTGGTTTCGCTCTCCGATATGGTAGGGAAAGCCGCACGGATGGTTCAGCGTAAAGGCTTTGCGGTTTTAGGTGATCGTGTGGTGGTAACGGCGGGTGTACCGTTTGGTCAGCCGGGTTCAACCAATGTGATTCGTTTAGTAGAAGTAACAAAAGAGTATGATAAGCCCGATCTATAACAAGCAGTAATCATGCTTGAATGGAGGAGGTTGTGCGGTTTTACACCCAGAGGAGCATAGCATGAGTGAGAAAGAGAATAATCCAGTCCGTATGGACTTTTCACGCCCGAATTTAGCACGGGAATTAAGTCGTAATACGCTTGCTTTAGTATTAGCCGGTGGGGAGGGTTCACGTTTAAAGAACTTAACTCATCGCCGTGCTAAGCCAGCGGTTCCATTCGGGGGCAAATATCGGATTATTGATTTTGCTTTATCCAATTGCGTCAATTCGGGGATTCGTCGGATTGGCGTATTGACCCAATATAAGTCGGATTCTTTAATTCGGCATATGCAGCGTGCATGGAATTTCATGCGTGCTGAGATCGGGGAGTTCGTAGAGATTCTACCTGCCCAGCAACGTACTGCTAAAAAAGAATGGTATCAAGGAACCGCCGATGCGCTTTATCAAAACCTTGATATTTTGCATCGGCATGATCCTGAATATGTCATCGTCTTAGGCGGTGATCATATTTATAAAATGGATTACTCCGATATGCTGGTTCAGCATGTACTTTCGGGGGCTGATTTCACCGTCGGTTGTATTGAAGTTCCAGTAGAGGAAGCGACGGGCTTTGGTGTCATGTCGGTGGATGAGAGTATGCGGATTACTAAATTCACCGAAAAACCCAAACAGCCTGAACATATGCCGGGTAAGCCGGGGATTGCACTCGCTTCGATGGGGATTTATGTATTTTCACGCGAGTTTTTATTTAGAACGCTGAGTGAGGATGCGCTTAGTGATGATTCCTCACACGATTTCGGTAAGGATATTATCCCCAATCATATTCATAGCGCCAAAGCTCAAGCTTATGCTTTCCGCAATGAGGTGACGGGTGAACCTGCTTACTGGCGTGATGTAGGAACTGTTTATTCGTATTGGAAAGCCAATATGGAGCTGTGTGCCGTCGAGCCAGAGTTGAATTTATATGATCGCTTATGGCCGATTTGGACTTATCAGCCTCAATACCCACCTGCAAAATTCGTCTTCGACGAAGATGGACGTCGGGGGGAGGCGATTGATTCATTGGTTTCTGCCGGTTGTATTCTGTCTGGTGCTCGTATGAAGCGCTCAGTCACCTTCTTTGCAGTGACGATTGGCAATAACTCCTTGGTTAAAGATAGTATTATTCTCCCGAAGGTGAGCATTGGGAATAATTGCCGTTTGACCAAAGTCATTGTCGATAAGGGTTGTGTGATTCCTGATGGTACAGTGATTGGTGAGAATTTAGAGGAAGATAAAAAACGCTTCTATGTCACTGAGGAAGGTATTGTTTTGGTAACCCTAGAAATGCTTGGGCAATCTTTAAGTAGTCGCGACAAAGAGCATATCTGGCGGATGGATACTTAAGTTTGCAAACAGCAGCTTTTTGGGTCGTGCTGAGTGGCTTTTTTGCCTTGGGTGTTGTGTTTGGCTCTTGGCAGGTCATGATGGCCGATTTACAAAGCGCGTTTGGGTTAAGCTCAGGCCAACTGGGCTTAACACTCACTTTAGGCGTGGTGGGGTCTTTTCCTGCCATGCTTCTTACAGGGCGTTTGGCTGATCGCTGGGGGGCGCGTCGCCTGATGCTGATTAGTATTATCCTCTCTGCTTTAGCCTACGCATCCTTTCATTGGGTTAATAGTTATCCTTTATTGTTGGTTTCCATTATTTGCTTGATGGCCTCATCCGGTGCTTTAGATGTTGGTATCAATGCTGCTGCCGTTAACTATGAGCAAAATACCGGCGATACCCGTATGAGCTTCTTTCATGCAGGTTACAGTGGGATGGCTGCTGTAGCTGCGTTGATCACGGGCTTTTTATTATTTAAAGGCCTGCCGTTTCGTACCGTGTATTTGTTAGTCGCAAGCTTATTGCTGCTGTTAG